>JAYWEU010000143.1:0-13160 GCA_043779385.1 Pseudobdellovibrionaceae bacterium | reverse complement strand
CTTCATTTTAATTGGAATCCTAGCCGCCTTCATTACTTTTAAAAGCATCAAAGCCGGTCTTCCGGAAATGATTACGGTCAAAGATTATCATCCTCTGTTGGTCAGTGAAGTGTTTGATCGCAATAATAAAAAAATTGGTGAATTCTTCCGCGAGCGTCGCACTTTAGTTCCGTTTGAAAAAATTCCGAAGCATGTTATCCAAGCTTTCTTAGCGGCCGAGGACGGCGAGTTTTATACTCATGGCGGAATCAACTACATGGCGATTCTTCGCGCGACCTTGGCCAATATCCGAGCCGGTCGAAGCGTTCAAGGGGGATCGACGATCACCCAGCAGGTGGCAAAAACTTTGATGCTGTCGCCGGAAAAAACTTTGCTGCGAAAAGCCCGTGAAGCTTTGCTTGCTATACAGATGGAAGAAAACTTAACTAAAGATGAAATTCTTTATTTGTATTTAAATCAGATTTTCTTCGGTCAAGGTGCTTACGGCATTGAAAATGCCGCTCAAACTTATTTCAAAAAATCAGTCTCTCAGCTTTCTATTGCTGAAGCGGCTTTGTTAGCCGGCCTTCCGCAGGCTCCATCAAAATATTCCCCGACTAAAAATCCTTCCCGCGCGAAAGAACGACAGCGATATGTTTTAACCAGAATGGGTGACGTTGGTTTTATTCCTAAAGATATGGCTTTAAAATCCATCGATGAGCCCATAAAACTGTATTTGCGTGAAAACTTTGTCGATGTTGCGCCTTTTTATGTTGAAACCGTCCGACAAATTTTGGTGCAACAGCTGAGCGAAGAAGTCGTGCTTGATCAAGGAATTTCGATTCAAACAAGTCTTGATTTGCCAAAGCAATTAGCAGCGCAAGAGGCTGTGATCAGAGGACTTAAAGAATTGGATAAGCGTCAAGGCTACCGCGGCGCCTTAAGGAATATTCCTGAAAAGGCTGACGAGGAAAAACTTCTGGCTGCTGAAAAAGAAAAATTACTAACTGCTTATTCGCCAGAACGAATTCTTTTACCGACAGGTCAGTTTGCTGAAGTCAAAGAGCCTGTTAAAAAAACAAAGTCAGCTTTGCCTTTCTATATGAAAATGGCTCAGACGGTAGAAGGTGTCGTCGAAAAAGTCGATGATTCAACGGGCTTAGTTTACGTTAGAATTCCTGACAGTGTTGGTGTGATTGATCTTGAGACAATGAAATGGGCCCGCCGACCTGACACAAATAAGCGTTATGATTTGGATACGATTGATAAGCCGTCAAAGGCTTTAAAAAACGGCGATGCTATTTTGGTCAGTGTGAAAAGCGAAAAATTCGTGGTCTCTAATCATAATGAAAAAATTAAAAAAACGGCCGGCTTAGACCTTTCAGGATATGTCGGGCTTGAGCTTGATCAAGAGCCCGTCGCCGAAAGTGCTTTATTGTCCGTCGATCAGCAAACAGAAGATATTTTAGCGATGGTCGGGGGATATAAATTTATCCAAGGAAAAAGTGAATTCAATCACTCCTACCAAGCCGCCAGACAAACGGGCTCTTCCTTTAAAGCGATTGTCTACGCGTCGGCTTTAGATAAAAACTATACGCCGTCGACACCGATCATGGATGCGCCCGTTGTCTTTGAAGAGAACAAGGAAACTGATGACGAGGGCCAAGAGGACGCAAAAGTTTGGAAGCCGAACAATCATGGAAAAAGTTTCGGCGGTGAAATTATTTTTAGGAATGCCCTTGTTCAGTCGCTGAATGTTCCCGCCGTTAAAGTGATCGAAGACTTAGGCGTTCCATGGGCCATTGATTATGCCCATCGCTTAGGAGTTTTTAATCCATTGAATCCTGATTTCACTTTGGTTTTAGGATCTAGCAGTGTGACCTTGTACGAAATGACAAAAGTTTTTTCGACCTTGGGACGATTGGGCAAAAAAATTCATCCCAATATTATTCAGAAGGTCGTTGATAAAGATGGAAAACAACTTTTAGATAAAGTGTCGCTCGACATAAGGTTTGAAAAGCAGACAAAGCCCATTGAAGATGATTTTACAGCCCGAAGAGAAGCTTTTTTAGCAAAGACTTCAGAAAATCCGGATCAAAAACCTGAAGACACCAAAAAACCAGATCGGCATTTTTTCTTTTCTGATCCAGATCAGCTGATTCGTCCACAAACGGCCTATGTTATGACAAGTTTGTTAAAAGGCGTTGTTGAAGATCCCCATGGAACCGGTCAAAAAGCAAAAGCCCTGGGTCGTGAGGTCGCTGGAAAAACCGGGACCACCAATGGTTACTTTGACGCGTGGTTCATTGGCTATACCGCTCAGATTGCTACGGGCGTTTGGGTTGGATTTGATTCCGAAAAAAGTCTTGGTAAGGGCGAAGTCGGCGGACGGGCCGCGCTACCGATATGGGTCGATTATATGAAAGAAGCCCATGAAGGTCTTCCGCAGATGACAATTCCAATTCCCGGGGGTATCGTCTTCGCCAACATAGATAGCGAAACGGGCAAGCTAGCCTCCGCGACAACAAAGCATATTTTACGTCAAGCTTACGTCGAGGGGACAGAGCCCACCACTTCTTCCAACAAAGAAGAAGAGGCCACCGACTTTTACAAGCAGGACTTATCAGAATAAAAGAAATCCACCTTTGGGGTGTGAAACAAAATAATCTAAAAAACATCGAGGTCAAAATACCCGTTGGCCAGATGACTGTTGTCTGCGGCCCTTCGGGCTCAGGGAAAAGTTCTTTGGCATTTGAAACTTTATTTGCCGAAGGTCAAAGACGCTTTATTGAAAGCATGTCGAATTATGCACGGCAGTTTTTAAATAAAGCACCAAAGCCAGATATCGAAGGCATCACAAATATTCCGCCAGCCATTTCGATCGAGCAAAAAAACACTGTTAAATCCAGTCGCTCAACCGTTGGAACGACAACCGAAGTGATTGATTACTTGCGCCTTCTGTTTGAAAAAACAGCGACACCCTTTTGTCCCACCCACAAAACGGCCTGTGAAAAAGAAAGTGTGACCGAGGCCGCTGATAAAGTTCTTAAATATTTTCAAGGTCAACGTGGCTACTTGATGGTAGAGATTCCTGAAAAAGGCCGAGTCGCAGAAGGGAAAAAACTTTTAGCGCTGCTGCTGCAAGATGGTTACCTAAGAATTTACCTGCCAGCAAAAGGGTCTATTTCTTCAGATAAAAAAGAACCTGCTATAAAAACGACAAAAAAGAAAACGACGTCTGTACAAGCCTTTGATGAAAATCCGGGCCAAGTGATTGCTGAAGAAAATTTTGGCGAGGTGCTCGAAATCAGCACTCCGCAGTTTATAAAAAAAGGCTTACCTAAAAGCACGTTCTTCTTAGTGATTGATCGCTTGTCTTTTTCTGAAGAAGAGCATGGTCGCTTAGCTGACTCTATGGGGCAAGCTTACGAAGCCAGCATTAAATATAACTTAAGTACGCCGGTTAGAAAAGCCATTATCGTGACCTCTGAAGGAAAAAAATTATCGGTCAGCGAAGAAGCTAGCTGTCCCATTTGTTCTTATACTCCGCCGCCTTTAACATCGGGTTTATTTAGTTTTAATAACCCATTAGGCGCATGTCCCACGTGCAAAGGTTTTGGCAATACCCTCGACATCGACGAGAAAAAAGTAATTCCAAATCCGACCTTAACCTTGAATGAAGGCGCGATACATCCTTTCACAATGCCCAGTTCTTCTTATGAAAAAAAGAAGATGTTGGATTATTGTAAAAAAAATAAAATTCCCTTAAATGTCGCCTGGGAAAAGTTATCAAAAATCCACAAAGAAAGTCTTTGGAATGGCAGCAAAGAGTTTTTTGGCGTCAAAGGTCTTTTTGAATATCTTGAACAGATAAAATATAAAATGCATGTGCGGGTTTTTATTTCCAGGTACCGCAGCCCGTCTCTTTGTTACACCTGCCATGGCTCAAGACTACGGCCAGAGGTAGAATTTATACTCCTTAAGGGTAAAAATATTTCTTATCTTTCAAACCTTACGATCGAAGAGCTTTGCCATTTTTTTAAAGTCATCGAACTTTCTGCGTATCAAGAAGAAGTGGCCGGTGAAGTTTTAAAGCAAATCCGATCCAGATTGGATTTTTTAATTCGTGTTGGTGTTCATTATTTATCTTTGAATCGCGAAACCCGAACTTTATCAGGCGGGGAATATCAAAGATTGGTCTTAGCCAATCAATTAGGTATGGGCTTGTCCCAGGCCCTGTATGTTTTGGATGAGCCCACCGTGGGCTTGCATCCCCGCGACAACGATCGACTGATTTCCATTCTTAAAGATTTAAAGGACTTAGGAAATACTTTAGTCGTCGTCGAACATGATCATGACGTGATTCGCAGCAGTCAGAATATTATCGAGATGGGACCAGGCTCGGGATACCTGGGGGGACATGTTGTCTATTCGGGGTCCACAGAAAATTTCTACGAAGCTAAGCAGTCCAACACCGTCAGCTATTTAAAGAGTTCAAAAAATTTAACTCAAGCTCGTGAAGTGCGACCGGTGGATCTAAAAACTTACAAATTTAAAATTGAACTCAAAGGGGCCCGTGGTCATAATTTAAAAAACTTGGATGTGACCATTCCCATTCATCGTTTGGTCGCTGTGACTGGGGTCAGTGGCTCGGGAAAATCGACTTTAATCACAAAGACTTTATATCCTGCTTTAGCCCGAGCCCTTTCGATCGAATTTTTGCCCAATCAAGAATACGATTCGTTGGAAGGCGTTGAGCATATTAAAAACGTGCTTTTAGTCGATCAATCTCCGATTGGAAAATCAGCCCGTAGCTCGCCCGTGACCTATTTAAAAGCGTTCGATGCCATTCGAACAATTATGTCCAGCGTCTTTGAATCAAAAGCCCGGGGCTACACGCCGGGCACCTTCAGTTTAAATGTCGATGGCGGACGATGCCCTGCTTGTCGAGGCACCGGTTACGAAGAAATCGACATGCAGTTTATGGATAACGTCATTATCCCTTGCGATGTTTGTGACAGTAAAAAGTACCGTCCAGAAATTTTAGAGATCCAGTACAAAGGGAAAAATATCCACGAAATTTTATCGATGACGGTCGCTCAGGCCATGGATTTTTTTGTGGCTTATCCCCATGTTCGAAAGCCTTTAAGTGTTTTAAAAGAGGTTGGCTTGGATTATCTGACCTTGGGGCAACCCGCCAATTCCCTCAGTGGTGGAGAATCCCAACGTTTAAAAATTGCCAAAGAACTTTCCCAAGTTTCGCAAAAATCCACCATGTATATTTTAGATGAGCCCACGACAGGTCTGCACTTCCGTGAAGTCGAACTTTTAATGCGAACCTTAAATAAGCTGATTGATGCAGGCGGAAGCGTGATCGTGGTCGAACATAATCAGGATGTTGTTCGTGGCGCAGACTTTATTATCGATATGGGCCCAGAAGCTGGCCAAAAAGGCGGCCAAATCGTCGCCCAAGGTACGCCAGAGGACATCATGAAAAGCAAAAAAAGCCTGACGGGACAGTATCTAAAGCGTTACATTGAACGAACATGATTTCTGAACTTCGTCCTCTGCTAAAAGAAATGCGCCCGCATTTAAAAAAAGTCTATGTCGTCGCCATCACGGGCGTGATTTATTCCGTCGCCATGGCCCGCATGCTTTTAATCTTGAAGGATCTGCAAGACAGTTTTGCCAAGGGCAGCACAAATCACGTTGCTGAAGTCAGCGCCATTGCTATTTGTCTGGCCTTGGTCGCTGCCGTCAGTCGCTATTTTCATATTTTTTTAATGAACTTTATTTCTGAACTTGTCGTCAATAGCCTCAGGGTCAAATTGCAAAACAAGTTTATGCGCTTAAATTTAAGCTTTCACAGTAATTATGCTTCAGGCTCAGGCGGGCTTTTAAGCCGAATTTTAAACGACATTAAAGTGATCCAAGACGGCCTGCGAATGGTCGCCGATTTTTTTCGCGAGCCTTTGTTGGCTGTTTTACTGCTAGGGAATTTATTTTATCTAAACTGGCGACTAACCTTAGCTTTGTTGATCTTAATGCCTCCTTTACTTTATTTTTTACGTCAGATTTCACGCAGCCTGCGAAAATATGTGATCGGCGGCCAAGAAAATCTTGAAAAGATGACTTCCACCATCAAAGAAAGCCTTGATGGAGTTCGTATCATTCAGTCTTTTAATTTAGAAAATGTCCTCAGCCAAAAGTTACAAAAAGAATCTGGCGATTATTTAGAAATTCGACGCAGAATCCATGCGCGGGTTGAAATCATGGGACCTGTCACAGAATTTGTCGCAACATTTGTGATCTTAGGAATTTTCTTCTATTTTAGCAAAGAGGTTGCCGCTGGCACCATCACCACGGGCGCTGTTTTGGCTTATATTGCTTCGATGATGGCGATCAATCAGCCGGTCAAAAAATTACAAGAAAGCTACGTTCGGATTCAAGAAACCATCGTTGCCACTGACCGAGTTTTTGCAATCATTAACGAGCCTTCAGAAGTCCCGGAAAGTACAAAAAATCTACCCTTTCCGAAAAATTGGAAAACAATCACTTATAAGAATGTTTCTTTTTCGTATCACCAGCAAGTCACGCTTAAAAATATTAACTTTGAATTGCACCGCGGGGATTACGTCGCTTTTGTCGGCGAAAGCGGTTCAGGTAAATCCACCATCGTCAATTTGCTGGAAAGATTTTACGATCCCGCTGAAGGTGAAATCCTCATCGACGGCATTAATATTCGAGATATCGATTTAAAGGCTCTTCGCAGAAATGTGGCCCTAGTTTCACAAGATGTGTTTCTATTCAGCGATTCCATTGAAAGAAATATTCAAGCCGGAGATTTTAATCGGCCATTAACTGACGTTGAGCCCGTCGCCAAATCAGCCAACGCTCATCAATTTATTGTGACCTCAGGCAAAGGCTATAAAGGCTTGGTCGGTGATCGCGGAAATTTACTGTCTGGCGGCGAAAAACAACGAGTGAGCATCGCGCGCGCTTTCTTTAAGAACGCTCCAATTCTAATCCTTGATGAGGCCACCAGTGCCCTTGATTCAGCCAGCGAAGTCGAAGTGCAAAATGGCTTGGATCTATTAATGGAAGGCCGGACCGCCTTAGTCATCGCGCATAGGTTATCGACGATTCAAGGGGCTGATCGAATTTTTGTTTTAAAGAAAGGTCAGATCGTTGAAACTGGAACTCATCATGACCTGCTAGCCCTTAAAGGCGAATACGCTAAGTTCTATGAACTTCAAAGGTAAAAGCCTGGACCAAGGTCACAAAACGTATAAATCATCGACAAAATTTCTTTTGCTCTTAAAGTTTGTCTAAATTTTTGACGAATAGCTTTTTGACAGTGCACGAGCGCTGATATCAAAAAGGAGCATAGAATGATCAATTGGGAAGAGTTTGAGCACATACACGTGATCAAAAAACTCAAGCAGGTCCTGAGTTCATGGTGGAATATCGACGTCGTTTTTACTGACGAACGCGGCCACTTGAAAGGCTTTGATACAGAAAAAATGGTTTTCAATAATCCCGCTGTGGGCCAGCTTGTGAACAAAGAAGTCTCGCAAGTGAATTTAGCTGAAATGGTTGTCAAATCTATCGACGATCTAAGGTCGTCACAGAATAGATACACTTTGAAAAAGTGGGACCTGGGTGGTTTTGACGTCGGTATCTTTCCAATCATGATCGAAAATGATTTTGTTGGAACTGTGGTTGCTTTAGGATTTTTTAAAGACGATACAGCCCAACAGCGTTTTCAAGAAATCCGCGAGCGTCTGGTCGCCATGGGTTGCAGCCTCGACAACGTTGAAAAGTGTATGACAAAGATGAAGTATCTTGATGATCAAGATCGCCATCATTTCACCGAGCTTTGTGAACTTGTCGCTGGCGAGATCGTCACTTTACATCTGGAAATTACATCTCGTGAAAATCGCATTCAAGAGCTTAATAAAGAGCTTGGAAATCGGTTTAAATATGACAATATGATCGGCAAATCAAAACCCATGCAGCAACTGTACGGGCTTTTGGACAAAATCAAAACAGCTGATACCACAGTTCTTATTCAGGGCGAAAATGGAACCGGTAAAGAATTGATCGCAAGATCAATCCATTACAATTCCAATCGCAAAGAGCGACCTTTTGTGATTCAGAACTGTTCTGCCTTTAATGATAACTTATTAGAGTCAGAGTTGTTCGGTCACATGAAGGGTTCTTTTACAGGCGCTGTCAAAGATAAAAAAGGTCTTTTTGAAATGGCTGATAAGGGAACTTTCTTCTTGGATGAAATTGGCGATACCTCGCCAACCATGCAGGTTAAGCTTCTGCGCGTCCTTCAAGAGGGAACTTTTATGCCCGTCGGTTCGACAGAGATGAGAAAAGTCGATGTCCGAATTATCGCGGCCACCAATAGAAATTTAAAAGAGATGGTGGAACAAGGAACATTCCGGGAAGATTTATACTATCGCCTGAATGTGATTAATATCCGAGTTCCCCCAATGCGTGAACGAAAAGAAGATATTCCTTATTTAGTGGATTATTTCTTGGGTAAAACGCACGAACAAAACCCGACTATTGTTAAAAAAGTTTTAACAAAACGGGCCCTAGAAAAGCTGTATGACTATGCTTGGCCAGGAAACGTTCGAGAATTACAAAATGAAATTGAGCGCCTGGTTGTTCTTTCAACAGAAGATTCAAAGTTGATGGCAGAAAATCTGTCTCCTAAGATTTTAGAAGCTGGTGAGAAAAGCAAGGTCCAAGGATCCCGTCTACAAGGTAAACTGAAAGACGCTTTGGAAGAGCTTGAACGCGAGATGATCCGCGAAGGTCTTCGTCGAACTGGATGGAATAAGTCCAAGTTGGCAAAGGAACTTGGTATCAGCCGCGCGGGACTTATCATGAAGGTTGAAAAATACGGTCTTGATAAACGTAAACTGGCCCGCGGGTAAGATTTACCTAGTTGACCAAATAAAGGCACCCCTCACTGATGAAGTGGGGGGTTCTTTTTTGTTGTAGACCTAGGGGCGTCCCATCCAATCTGTTGACATAGAAAACTTTCACAAGCTTTTTTCAGGTGGCGAATCAATACTTTGCGCATGAAATTTTTCGTTCGCCAGATCAAAAAATAAATCCTCAGCTTCAGAAAAACCCCTCGGCACAAGCTTTGTATAAGAAGCTAAGCACGGGAGAGGTTCAACATGTGGGAAAATAATCGGGGATCACAGACATCGTTTCTAAGGCTGCAGCAGTTGGTGAAAAGTCGCTATGGTAAGGGGTTTAAGCTCGTTCCGATGATGGAAGTCTCAGAGAAGCATATGACCATGGATTCCTTCGTTTCGGGTGAAGATTTGCATGTTCCTATTATCGTCAACCAAAACTACCTTGGCACGGCTGTGATTGATGAAGCCCACAGTCTTTCATCGGAAGACAAGTCATCACTAGTTGAGACCGTCAAATTGGTGTTAGAACCCAGTCTTTATGGGCGCTGGTTAAAGCGCCGCGAACAAAATCTGACCGAAGTAACACAATTGGATTTTGTCCCCGCCGATAATTTGGTCTTATTCAACGATCTTGAAAAGCGATATCTGGATGTTTCCCATCAAAGTGAAAACATCAATATTAAGCTGATTTCAAATTTAATTCATCTGCATGGAAAAAATGAGTTTTTTATCAAGCGGGTGGCCTATCAAATTCACGAAATGTCCCATCGGTGGGCTTTTCTACCTTTGAATGATTTGAATGAAGTTAAATCGATTGATGATCTGCTGAATTTGGGCGCCGTGACCTTGTTCGTTGATAATATCGAAAAGCTAGATTCAGAGAAGCAGGAATTGATTCTAAAGTATCTGGAAAGCCCTCGATCTTCGGCTGAGCCTTTATTTATCACGGCCTCTCCTTTACCTTTGTCTGATCTGAAAGCCATTGAAAACTTAAGTCCAGCTCTTCTAGAAGAGATCACTTTCACCTGCTTTGAGGTCGACCGTGCGCCGCTGTCTTTTATGGAATTAAAAGACATTTTGGAAATGATGTTTTTTGAAAACCCGCGCTCTTAGTTAAGTTGATTTTTAGGCCGCCATCTGTCAGCATTTTCAGATGGTGCTTAGCGACAGCTTTCTTGAAGGATTTATTTCTAAAAATATCAAGGGGGATTTTAAAATTTTCCCTCTGGCCGGCGACGCTTCAAATCGTCGTTATTACCGCGTCGTCATGGATCAAACTTCTTGGGTGCTGATGCGCTGGGAAAAGTTTGATCCCAATAACTACCCCTTCCTGAGCGTTCTGAATCACTTTAAAAATCACGGTGTTAAAGTTCCCAATGTCATTTCCTATGATGCCGACGATGGTCTAGTCCTGCTTGAAGATTTAGGGGATCTGACTTTAGAGCGAAAATTCTGGGAAAGCCAAACCCATGAAACTTCGATTGTCTTTTATAAAATGGCCATCGATGAGCTGATTAAAATTCACTACACCGCCACAGATCATAAATCCGACTGCACGGCTTTCAAAATTAAATTCGATACAGAGAAATTTTTATGGGAAATGAACTACGGCAAAGATAATCTTTTGCTGGGTGTTTTAAATTTTAATTTATCCAGCCCCGCAGCCACAGGTTTACAAAAAATATTTACCGATATTTGTTCAAAGTTAGATCAAGAGCCTAAACGGATTGCCCACCGCGATTATCACTCGCGAAATTTAATGATTAAGTTTGATGATATGCGGGTCATTGATTTTCAGGACGCTCGCCTTGGTCCCATTCAATATGACTTAGTCAGCTTATTCAAAGACTCTTACGTCGATATGAATGATTCAATGGTACAGACTTTATTAAATTACTATCTTGATCAAGCCCGCAAATATCAAAAAAATGATTTTTCCATGGATCATTTCAATTATATTTACGAACTTCAAAGTATCCAACGATGCTTCAAGGCCTGTGGCAGCTTCGCTAGCTTTTATCATCAACGTGGTGATAAAAGATATTTAAAATATCTGCCTCCGACGCTGAAGCGCACTTTAAAATCTTTAAATAATTTTCCAGAATACAAAGCCTTCGCGGATATGCTGATTGATTCAGGCGCCCTGGAAAAGAAATACGAATCTTTATGAATGTCATGATCCTTGCGGCTGGCCTTGGATCTCGCTTTAATCCTCAAACTTTAATAAAACCAAAACCTGCGCTGCCGTTTCTGAACGTGCCTTTGGGATTTTACTCTTTAGCTCTTTTAGAAAATACGCCCGTTGAAAAATTAGTGGTGAATACGTTTCATTTACCAAAGGAAATCGTTCATCTTTTTCAAAATGGCATTCTTCCGACAAGGAACTTGGATTTTTCCCATGAGGTCGGAGAAATCCAAGGCAGTGGCGGAGGACTTAAGCAAGCGCAACGGTTTTTTAAAGGCCATCACGATTTAATTATGATGAATGGCGATGAAGTTATTCTGCCTCATCAACCCAAGATCATGGCTAGCGCACTAGCCCAGCATAAATCTTCAAAGACCTTAGCGACCCTTTTTGTGATGGAACACCCCGAAGTGGGAAATAAGTTCGGCGGTATCTGGGTTGATCCGCAAGATCAAATTCAAGGCATTGGAAAAACACGTCCTGATTCTGCCGTGAAGGGCTATCATTTTATCGGAGTCTTTATATTTTCATCTCGAATATTTGATTACTTAACACGTGGCCCTTCCCATATTTTTACGGATGTTTTGCTGCCAGCGATGAAGCTGGGTGAAAGAGTCGATATTTTTAAAGCTCAAGTCACCTGGTTTGAAACTGGCAACCTAGTAGATTACCTGACCGCGACCGCCGAGGGCCTAGAAATCCTAAGATCTGACCGTCCAGAAAGTGCCTTTTTAAAAAGAGTGATTGCAAAACACAGCCCGCAATCAAAGTTAAATGGCAATACTTTTTCCGCTAGCCCACTTCCAAAATCTTTTCTTTGTGAGGGTTTTTCTGTCATTGGAAACAGTGTTGTCATTCAAGACAACACTGTTCTAAAAAACTGTGTTGTAGATTCCAACATGAGTCTTGAAAAAAATTTTAACGCCGAAAATAAATTACTTTTGAACGGCTGCTGGTGAAGAACTAATAAATGAATCTTGGTGATCTTTCAGCTGGTATCTTTTTGTCATCATACTAAAGATGCTATCGTTAGACACACCGATTGGGTCACCATGATAATCCTTAGTTAAACCCGAAGTCGCAGCTTTAGAATTAATTGAACTTAAATCCGATTGGCCGGCATGGCCCAAACCATTCATGCCATCAGCCCCAGCTTCACCACTTCCAGGAGCACCTTTGCCGTAAGCTCCGCCACCACCGCCACCTTCAGAGAATCCAAAATTAGGTGTCGTGATTTTGTATTTTTCTTCGGCTGCTTTATTCATTTTAGAAAGTTCTCCTGATATCGATGCGATTTGATCTTTCGAAAGACCTGCTGCCGCCATCCCAGTGGCCGACATCACATCCTCGGGTCCAATTTTAAATCCATGCGGACCCACCAACTTTTTTCCATCAAAAGTAATGGGAATTTTTTTACTGGCAAAATCCTTGGCTAAAATACTAGCTGCTTTGTTGAAGCCAGAGGAGTCCATTCCAGTTGATCTTATATTGTCGGTGTTGCCTTTGTCACTAAAGCCATCGGTCGCAGCCATTGTCATTCCTGCCTGACCCGCCGTCTTTCCATGTGATGCCGCTTGCATTGCGGCCTGTATTGCCATCGCAAGCATCGTCATACCCACGGGACATTGGCTTGTGCAATGGTCTCCGCAGCAACGTTCGACTAAGGCTTGGCCGGCACTATTTAAGGCTGAACTGACCGCTTGAGCTTGCTTTTGCGCCGCTTGATTTTGCGTTTTTGTTTCTGATGCCGACTGATAAATTGAATCCTGCTTGGGTTGAATATTGGCACCAATATCCTTCTGATTTGACATGATACCTGTCATGGCTGACCCGGCCAAGACCGAATTCATATAGAAAAAAATTAGAAGAAATATCTTCATCGGATCCACCTATCGGCCTAATAAATTTGTTTTTTCTTGAGTGTAGCGATCTTTCACTTTTTCCCAATTCGACTTTCCGCCCTGGGAAGAGACTTGATTTCGTAAAGAAGCAATCTCACGTTCAGCGGAAATTTTCTGAGCTAATTCCGGATTGTAGGCGGCTGTCTTCTG
>JAYWEU010000142.1:0-5003 GCA_043779385.1 Pseudobdellovibrionaceae bacterium | reverse complement strand
CTGTCAGATTAATAACAGGCGAAATAAAATCCAAGACCTGTTAATTTTTCCTGAAAGTTCCTTCTGGTTGAAGAAAGGGAAATTAATCCCTCAACATTTGGAATGCTATCGTATGGAGAATATTTATGCAGAAGCCATTATTAATATTAACGATTTTCATGACCTCAGTATTTGCACACGCCGATTTACTACAATGTTTTCGAGCAGGAAACTACAAAACTGGTCAAATACATATTTCACAAACTGCAGTTACTGTGGATTACGATATAAAGGATGCTGCCGACTACTCAAAAGAAAGCGGACGCATTTTAAAATTTGATAAAAATGACAGCAGTCAAGTTTCCTTTTCGACTTTTTTAATGGGTACTGGTGATGGGTCAGATGTTCAAATCACTTTAACTTCTAAATTACTAGTTATTCAATCTTTTGAAAATAATGGCCAACTCACTGAAGGTGAGAAAGAAGTATATAAGTTGAAGTCTTGCAAATAACTTTCTATCCTCCAGGCTGAATCGTCATAAAAAGCGATATATTTGCACTCACTTGAGAATTTTCAATGAAAGCCTGTGTTTAAAACAAAGTCGTTAGTGAAGATGAACTTTCTACCGGAAATTTTTAAATCTTTTTTATGAGAAAGTAATATGTTTATATTTTATTACTTTTTTTAACTAACAATATAGGTTTTTGCTAAACTTTAAAAAAATGAAAAAGGACTTATATGAAAAAAAGTACATTGGCTATAGCGATCTTCTGGATTCTTTCAGTTCATATTTCGGCATTTGCCGAATACAATGTCGAATGGCAGACGATGAACACCAGGAATTTTATTTGTGGAGATGTTAGCTCTGATCAAACTAGTTTTGAAGTTAAAATACGATATGATTTGGTCACCACCCATACGGAACCCAAAGTGGCCATAAGAAAAGAAATCAGACTTACTGTATTTGAAGTAAACGATGGCGTATCAATGGTCGACACATGGGCCTCGGAAATACTAAGTATACCCATGACCCAAGTGGTTGTTGGCTTCAATAATGCAGCTGTTGGCAGTGATAAAATCCAAAAAACTTTTGGTGCAAAATTTGATGCATCTGCAAATATAAACCCCTCAATAGGTACCAGCTACAAATTTAGCCCACTCTATTATTCATCAGGTAGTGTAGCCAGTTTTAAGTCAGTCGACGATAACTTAAGCCGGCTGTTCATCGATTATCAAGGAACTGTTCAGTTCAAATTTATATCAGAGCACAGTGCAAAGTTTTCTATAAGTTTATCACAGCTTCGGGCCTTCGCTGGATTAGAAGCTTCAAGTGCGACGCAAGTGAAAAATATTGATATGAATAGACTTAAAATGGATTTTTCTAATTTAAGCTGCACTGAAAAATAGTAGTACTGAAGTTTGCTGGCATAAATGAAATTTCGTATGTTAGATTCTAGTCAGGTTTACGGAGCTCTAGGATTAACCTAGGATCATTGTTGTTATGGCGATTTGAGAGGCCACCCAAAACCTCTTGTTACAAATTGGAAAGGCGCTCGGTTTCGCGAACGCCAAAAGTCCAAACTTCAAAAAATATTTTCACTTACACAAAAGACTCATTCAAATGGCCATCGCCGATCAAGGAGCAGTCATTTTTAGACTTACAGCGCGTTCACTAATACTTTCGAAAAGTGGATATACTGCGGCTCTGTGAGGGTCTGTAACCCAAAGCAGCTCGATTTTTTAGACTCCTGTAATCCATCTTTGAAGAGAACGACATCCATTCTTGCTCGGTAGCAATCGGCCGGGACTTGCGGCGGCACGGGTAAATTCGCGTACTCATTCAATATGAAATCAAAATCGGCCTTTGTTAGGACTCTTTCACGGCGAACACCTGCGCTAGTAAACATAGTTATTAAAAATTTTCCATCGCTATCTTCGACCTTAAACTGCGACACCGAGTCACCATAGATCGTCATAGCTTCGATTTTTTGTTTCGTGCTGGCTAATTTTCTTTTAGAGCTCACTTTCGCAGATACACCGATAGAAAATATTAATATAAAACCAGAGAATAAAATCTTCTTCACCTTACACCTCGCTGCTGACTATTTGGCGGGACCGAACATTCTTTGCACGTGGATGCTATCGTGTTATTGATGCTGCAATAAACACGATCCTGCACCGTGGGTGGGCAACCCATTTGAGATCTTATCTTTGGCTGCATTAAAATGATGTCATTAGTTCTTGCCTCTTGAGCCGGATGCGGATCCAGCGACGTATTCATGCCAGCTATTACGGCCGACGAAGCTGCGCTTTGACACATACCACGCCAGATATTTGAATATCCAATTCTCTTTTGCTGAACAGTCAGTTGTGGGTGATTTTTATCCATGTAGTCAGGCAGTATCTCCGCGGCCATCCAATCTGCGAACGATTCTGTGATTTGATCGTTTTGGCAAAACAGTGGGTCTTTGTTTACGGGTGTGTTACTTTGTGGCGCCTGAGTACCGCCATATCCATATCCGTTTTGCTGTACTTGACCTTGGAAAATGGCATGCACAGATTTTTCTGATCGAAGGCACCCGATGACACCATTAAATGGAAACTCTTGCTCTGCTTTAGCTCTGTCCAAATTTGATTTGTATTTGAAAGCAAAATCCGAAGGCCCCCTTGAAATCCCACAAGGGTCAATGCTATGGGAAAGTTCATGGGCAATGACGAATGCAAGTTGATATTCACTGGTATTTTGAACTCCCATTCCCAGGCAGTACTTGAAAGTATTCTGAGCAGGGTTATAAAATGCGTTAGAAACAAGAATGCCTGGGATACTGTTCTCGCCACCATAATCTTTTGAACAATCAGAGCCAACATATTGAATAGCTTTAATTTTATCTTTTAAAGAATCGCGAAGCGCTGGGTCTGTAACCATCAGATCAATTTTTGCAAGAATCATCGACTTTACCTGCGGAAAAATGGAATTTTGGATTTTCTTGTTAATAGCGACTTCATTCAAACCACCCCTAAGGTCCACAGTGAGGCCATCTTGAACTTTTTTGAAAAGCGGAGAGTCTGTTACGTAGGTCGTATCGGAAATTGATCGACTACCATATTTTTCACGATTCATCCGTTCGTAGGGATTGAACTGCTGATTGGCTAAAATATCTGCAGTTGCATCTGCCATAAGATTTAAACATTCCGCATTCGGCTTTTTGT
The DNA here is from genome assembly GCA_043779385.1 of Pseudobdellovibrionaceae bacterium. Lineage (GTDB taxonomy): Bacteria > Bdellovibrionota > Bdellovibrionia > Bdellovibrionales > Bdellovibrionaceae > JAYWDA01. The sequence goes on along the minus strand of JAYWEU010000142.1, from coordinate 1,813 downwards.
CTGCAGCCTGGCATTGTGGACTTTCCGAAAGTCCGGTTGCTGATAAAACGCTTTTCCTGAAATAGACATTCTCTGGATCTAAAAGAATTTTAGAAAACTCTATTTTGGATTTTTCTATCATTTTTTTTTGGATATCTGACGATTTGTTTGAAAGGTAACTGGTATTTGTAGCTGTACCTGTGCCATCATCGTAGGTGCCTGGGGCACATGTTAACCTATGTAGGTCATTGCAGACTTCATCACTGCCTGCGACCGCCTTGAGACTTAAAATACAAAATATAAATAGGCTGAAAAACTTAACTTTTCCCATAGGTTTTAGTATATCGAACAATCGGCGACCTTAAAAATCAGCACTGTATTCATTATAAAATCTAGACATCTGACTAGTCGTGAATTTAGGTAATGATAACATCTTACTGGAGCGTTGAAATCTTCAAGGCTCCATAAGTTGAACGCCAACTTAAAGATTTGGACCACTGAATAAAAAGATCGCTGTGTCTGATTTTTAAAGTATCAACGAAGCAAATTTTTGAGGCGACATTTTTTATATTTTGAACTCGGCAAGAAATATGGGCGTCAATAAATTTCCCAATAACCCTTTAATTGATTTATGAATTTCAAATTTTGTAACCCAAAATTTCATTCCCGCGTTATCAAAACCTCTTCATTTAAATCAGAGTTACGACTTGAAAAGCTAGAATTACAAGGCAGCCACTTGGAAAGATAGATTTGGAGTAAATCAAAGATCGTCTAATTTTTTAATCACAAGACCGCCACAATGTCGTCTCAATAGGCCAATGGGATGAAAGTCTGACATACCTAAGCAGCCCTATAGGATGCTTAGCCCGGTGAGCAGATTAGTATTTGTCAGGATAATTTGTCTGTTGCCTAAACTCCGTCAGCAAGTTGAGAGACTTGAACTCGTACTTAAAATTGCTCTCGAACCTTGTAAGGTATTAGAATGCATTTACAAGAATCAAATATGCTGAAATAGGAATTGTTTTTGAAAGAGACCGCTCTCGAACTAAAATTTCTAATTGAACTCAAAGACGTAAAGAAAAATTTTTGGAATTTTCAAGATGGTGCCCCCTAGCGGGCGATCTTCGAACTGCTCTTCTGAGGAATGTGAAAAATTAGGTGATTGAATTGACTGTTGATTTTTATTTTCGTGGAGAACATTTACTTTTCTTAGGTATTTGTTCTCCACGCTGGAGAACGTGTACTAATCGTTCCAAAATGGTCGCTTTGCTGCGGGGACAGAAATGTCCTTTTGAGCCAAATGCCCCTAATTTCTCTGTAGCAGAACCTCACATTTTTGTTTAAAAATGTGAGGTTCTGCTATACCATTAAGAAGTGAATAAACAGCAGGAGTCAAAACTCAAAAAGCTAGGCATTTTCACGCTCTCTCAGGCCAGGGCGATGGGACTTAGTCACCAAAACCTTTACCGCCTGGTGGAAGAAGAAAAACTGATCCGTGTTGGTCGTGGAATGTACGCTCATCCCGAGGGCGGTCTGAGCCGAGACATCGATTATCAAGTGGCCTGCAAGAAGTTTGGCCCTGAATCGGTTATTGGAGGCCTCACGGCCCTCTTTCACTACAACCTCATTGAACAAATCCCAGGACAAGTTTGGGTGCTTGTTCCGCCCAGGCAAACGACACACGCCCGGCTTTACCATCTGATTCGATCAAAAATAAAACTGGATCGTGGAATCATAAGAGAAAATGGTTATCGCATCGTCACCGTTGAACGAGCCGTTCTTGAGGGACTCAAGCTGGCCACTAAAATTGGTGAACGGACAGCTGTCCAAGCTG
>JAYWEU010000141.1:0-5009 GCA_043779385.1 Pseudobdellovibrionaceae bacterium | reverse complement strand
TCGAGGCTTTATGGCGCTAGCCGCTTTGATTTTGGGTCGGTGGCATCCCTGGAAATCGCTGCTCGCATGTTTATTTTTTGGTATGACCGATGCTTTGCAAATTCGCTTACAAGGTTCACCCATTTTTGGACTGACACTGCCCGTTCAATGGGTTCAGATGCTGCCTTACATTGTCACGATCATAGCCTTAGCCGGATTTTTAGGTGGCAGTCGCGCCCCTAAAGCACTAGGGAAATAAGCTCTCTAAACCTTTTATCCAAGGAAGACATTTTATTTCAGAAATAGTTTTAAGATTGGGGTCTTGGCTCCAAATTTGGGCTTCGCAAGGTCGATCCCAAGCTGTCGATATGTTTAAGATTGATTTTGTGTCGGCTTGTTTAATCAAAGATGAAGATTTAATCTCAATCAATAAGTCGGGCTGACCGGGCCGCTCTATGACAAGATCGACTTCCACATCGGACTGAGTTCGAAGATAGGAAAGTCTAAAATCTTTTTTTTTATATTCATTAAGGCGAAAACATTCTTGGACTACCCAGGTCTCGAAGGCTTCCCCGAAGGCATGGGATTGAGGGTTCATATCGACTCCTAAGCTTCTCTCTAGAGCGCGCTGAACACCTAAATCAAAAAAGTAAAATTTAGGCGATTCCCTTTGTCGTTTTCGAATAGATCTGTGGAAAGAAGGTAGAAAAAAACCCACGTAGGTGTCCGCCAAAACTGAAAAATAATTTTTAACCGTCTTATCGTCAATTCCGAGATCCCTTGAAATCTTTGAATAACTAAGAATTTTAGCATTTGATTGTGCGGCCACTTCCAAAAAGTCCTTGAAGGGCTCGATCTGACGTATGATTTGCTCTTGTAAAATTTCTTCCTGCAAATATGTCCTCGAGTAACTGCGAAGATATTCGATTTTATCCTGATCATTTTTGAAGCTTAGTAGCTTTGGAAGGCTTCCAAACCTTAATACTTCTTTTAAATCAAAGGCTGCTCCAAGCTCAAATGTTGTCAGAGGAAAAAGAAAATACTCAAAAGCGCGCCCAGCAAGTAGATTTGCACCTTTTTGTTTTAATTTTCGCGCACTGGAGCCTGTTAAAATAAATTGCAATTCAGGGCGCTTTTCCATCTCGCGATGAACAATATCAAGTAACTTGGGAATTTTTTGGACTTCATCAATCACTACTTTTTTGGGCTTTTGATGTTCGATCATATAAGAAAGCTGATCAGGATCACGGCGAAGTCGATCCTCATCCTCACCTCGCAGTAAATCAATCCATAAAGTCTTAGGATCCTTAAATAGCTCCGCTAAAAGGGTTGATTTCCCGCATCCCCTGGCTCCAAAGAGAAGTAAGCTATTGCTTTTATTCAGTTTTTGCATTCTATTGACCATGATCCGATATTGTCGTGCATATTCGGATCATAGTCAACATGAATGTAGTGTAGACAATACTCCATATTTAGCGTTAAAATATGGAGTATGATCCAGCGAATAATTAAGATTTCAAAAAATAGGTCGTTTCTTTTGTTAGGCGCAAGGGGAACTGGAAAATCAACCTTAATCAATTCTTCCCCATTATTTCAAAAAAAGTGCCTTAAAATTGATCTCCTCGAGCCCGATCAAGAAGAAAAATACTCCATGAAACCGCAACTGCTCTATGAGGAGTTGGCTGGCAATCCGGAAAAATTTGCTTGGGTTTTTATTGATGAAGTGCAGAAATCTCCCAAATTATTGGATGTTGTCCACAAACTGATCGAAACCACAAACCTCAAGTTTGCTTTGACAGGCTCAAGCAGCCGAAAGCTTAAAAGGATGGGCGCTAACTTACTTGCTGGTCGGGCCTTTCGCTTTTCTTTGTACCCTCTAACGGCAGTCGAGCTGGGGAAAAAAATGGACCTTGAACATCAGCTTAATTGGGGAAGTCTGCCCGAAATTATTAATCTTAAGAAGGACAAAGATAAGGCCCACTATCTAAAAGCCTATCTAGAAAATTACATTAAAGAGGAAATTGTGGCTGAGCAAGCTGTGCGCAACTTAAATCCCTTTCGATTGTTTTTGCCTATTTGCATGCAAAATGAAACCGAGCCGCTCAATTTCACCAAACTTGCCGAATCGACTGGCGTCGACATTAAAACTGTCCAAAATTACTTTGAAATTCTTATCGACACAAATCTAGGATTTTTTTTGAATAGTTATGACAAATCAGTCCGCGTAGCTCAAAGGGAAGCGGCAAAATTTTATTTTTTTGATGCCGGGGTAAAAAGGGCGATCGAAAAACAGCTGACCATCCCCGTCCAAAAGCAAACAAGTCAGTATGGGAAACTTTTTGAATCTTGGTTTGTGAATGAATGTCATCGCTTGAATGAATACTTTCAACTTGACTTTAAATTTTCATATTTAAGAACAAAGGACGACGCCGAAGTTGATCTTATTATTGAAAGACCCAACGGCTCAATTGCACTCGTAGAAATTAAATCTGCTGAAAAAATTGAAGACCGCCATTTAAAATACCTTAAGCTTTTTAAAAAAGACTTCCCCATGGCTGATTTAGTATGTGTTTGTAATGAAAAAAAACAACGGCGATCTGATGGGGTCCTTATCACGCCATGGCAGAATGCTTTTAAAGCTTTACGGTTAGAGTAGGGACGATGGCAAAACAGAAGACAAAATATATCCATGGCTTTGATCCCATCGAACAAAAAAGACTGATTCATCAGGCTGAGTTTTTAGAGCCTTATGTTTATGAAGGTGTTGATCTTGAGTTCAAAGAACGCCTTTTGGAAGTGGGCTGCGGCGTTGGCGCACAGACAAAAATTCTGCTTCGGAGGTTTCCCAAACTTCATATCGATGGTTTTGATCTTTCAGAAGATCAGCTGTCAGTGGCACAGAAATATTTAAAAAAAGAAATTCAGCAAAAACGTGTTCATCTTTTTCAAGCGGATGCACAAAAGTTTAACTTGAAGCAACCAAAGTATGATGCCGCTTTTTTATGTTGGTTTTTGGAACACGTTCCTGACCCGCTCAAAGTTTTAAAGCGAGTGAAGTCGCATTTAAAATCAGGGGCAAAAATTTATTGCAGTGAAGTTTTTAATCAAACGCTTTTCATTGAACCTTACAGTCCCTATTTTTTGAAGTACTGGTTCGAATTCAATGATCTGCAGTGGGCCATGGGGGGACACCCTTTCGTTGGCGGAATGTTAGGTCACTACTTAAAGGAAGCCGGATTCGTAGATATTAATATCGAAGTCCGACCATTTCATTTTGATTCCCGAGATTCGCAACGACGAAAAATATTTATGGACTATTTTTATCAAATCTTGCTCAGTGCAAAAAATTCCTTAATCAAAGAGGGCCGCGTTACAAAAGACATGGTTTTAAAAATGGATCAAGAAGTTGAACTTTTTAAAAAATCCCATGATTCTACTTTCTTTTATGCATGGATCCGAGCCACTGCCCGAGTTCCTTGATTCACCTTGGAGAATTTATGAAAATCGAATCATTGTGGACTTATCCGGTGAAGTCTTGTGCCGGAATTCAACAGCAAAAAGTCGAGATTGAAAAAGGCGGGATCCGTTGGGATCGGAATTGGATGATCGTCGATAGCAATGGTCAATTTTTAACTCAGCGGCAACTTCCGCAAATGGCGCAAATTCAAACTTCTCTGACAGACCAATCTTTGATTCTTCGAATTGATAATTATGTTTTTGAAGTGCCCTTTGAAAAAGTTCATCAAGAGAAACGCAAAGTTAAAGTCTGGAAAAGCGAAGTTGAAGCCTGGATTGAAGATCCCTTGATTGATCGCCAGCTGAGTGAATTTTTAGGAAGGACTGCGCAACTTGTTCGCAGTCCTAAAAGCCAACGCCAGCATCAAATTCATTTTGCTGACTCAAGACCGATTCAACTAGCTAACCTTGATAGTTTAAAGGCATTGAATCAAGAATTGTCCGAGCCCATCGGGATCGAGCGCTTTCGTGCCAATATTGTTGTTTCTGGTTTGGGGGCTTGGGGAGAAGAGGCTTTGCAGAATTTCAAACTAGGTCCCATCGAGCTCGAGTTCAGCAAACCTTGCATCCGCTGCAGCATCATCAACGTAGACCCCAGCACTGGTCTCAGAAAAAGCTCAGAACCACTGGAAATTTTGAAGAAAACCCACGCCATCGATGGCAAACCTGCATTTGGGGTCTTGCTGCTGCCAAAAAATACCGGTATTTTGACCCAAATCTAGTTGATATCCATAAATACATCTAATTATATCCATACTTAAAGGATTTATTCGCATTAATGGATATAATTAGGTATATTTACGGATATGTATCCACCCAAAATAAATGAAATTGCCCTCACCCCTTTAATCCTAAACCTCATTGCTGAGCTTGATGAATTCAAAGGGCGCTGGGAAGCGACCGCTGCTATTGCACCCGATCGATTGGCAGCACTGAAGCAAATTGCAACTATTGAATCCGTGGGCTCGAGCACGCGTATTGAAGGTGTAAAGCTGACCAACTCTGAAGTAGAAGCCCTCCTGCGTGGTGTGAAAACATATTCCTTCCGCTCAAGAGATGATCAAGAAGTGGCTGGCTACGCAGAACTGATGGAGCTGATCTTTGCTTCGTATCAAGATATTCCTTTTTCAGAAAATCACATCAAACAATTGCACGACGTATTACTTGAACACAGCACGGAAGATGAACGGCATCGCGGGGACTATAAAAAATTTCCAAATAGTGTTGAAGCCTTCGGGCCCGATGGCAAAAGCCAAGGCGTAATTTTCCATTCAGCGACGCCTTTAGAAACGCCGGCCTTGATGAAAAATCTGATTGAATGGACCAACGTAGAAATTCAAAAAAAGGAAATGCACCCTCTTTTAATTCTTGGAATTTTTGTTGTTACTTTTCTTCATATTCACCCTTTTCAAGATGGCAATGGTCGTCTATCTAGGGCCCTCACCGCACTTTTGCTTTTAAAAACGGGCTATGGGTATGTGCCCTACAGTTCGTTTGAACGAGTGATCGAAGAA
>JAYWEU010000140.1:0-1846 GCA_043779385.1 Pseudobdellovibrionaceae bacterium | reverse complement strand
CTGGAATTCACCGGCTGCACACCAAGTTGGGAAAGTGAAGTCGTGATCATATTGTCGACGTAAGTTCGACCAGAATTACCTTCCTGAACATTTAGCGGAGCTAAAAATCTGTCGGCTATTAAGTCATAACCAAACTTATGAAGTGATGAGTAGGCATTGTTCTGGGCCGCGATTCCTAAAGTTCCGTGCATAACACCATGAAATCCCGCACCACCGGTATAATTCGGTAACCAGCTGGGATCTTGAGCCTCAAATTGCATTGAGCCAAACTGCGTAAGCCCACATTTAAAAGCTGTCACCATAAGATCAACATACAAATTATTTATTTGCTGCATCGTTGCCCCAGTCAATCCCTGATTCGAAGGCTTTGTACAGCTGACGGCAGGGTTCGGAACGACAACAGATAAACTTTTTTGTAAGTCTGATAAAAAACCAAGATGCTGATCGAGGCGAACACGATCTTCACTAGATATTTTTCGATTTGCTTTATAACTTTGGAAGGCTGGAAAAACTCGATTCAAAATATTTGTTTTTCTAACAAGAGTCAGATCCGCAGTCGGTACGGTTTGGTTTGTTAGGCTACCAAAGACGGCATTGTACATTTGTAGAATATCTCCGTAACCATAAGCACCTGGATTTATAGAAAGAGTCCCGGTTCTTTGCACATAAGTCCAACAACCATCAAGATCAATTCGAATAACTTTTGTAATGTTTGGAGCGGCATTTGGATAAACTGTCGGAGATGTTTCCACTAAAAAATCGAATGTTGAACGGTGATTTAAATCGTTAGAACTATTGCCACACTCAACTGTCGAGTGCCCACCAAGGGCTCTTGTGACATGCCCATTCCCTGCACTCAGGTGATTTTCAAAACCCCGAGCCAATGTAATTTGATTTTGAGTCAGTAAAGAACTGTAAAGGGGATTTGACATCAGCGAACTGATCACTGCCGATGATGATGTTCCCAAAGAGCTTAATAATTTTTCACGGATTCCTATCGAGCCTACAGGCGTTGCCGCGATGGAAGGATTTGGCCAGAACTGGGCTTCATTATGGTGATCAAAAATGAAATTCATCATTCTACGTGGTGGTACAGCCGTTTGCGCCATTGCGTATTGCGGAATCAAGCTTGGCAAAAGTGGCAATGCCAGTAAGGCCTGTCCTGATCCAACTAAAAACTGTCTGCGTGTCTTCGGTGAGTAAATGATACTCATAAATTCTCCTTTAAATATTTTTTAATACTTCCAAGTTCGAAAAGCTTTCGACGACACATAAGCAATAATTGCATCGTAAACAGTCCCTTGATTTCCATTAACTCCGTACAGCACATTTAAAGCTTCATTCATATGGCAAGAATCTTGAGTAGACGCTGGCTGACGACTGTCAAAAGATTTTAAATGTTTAGCAAAGCACATCAATGCCATATCGCTTGATGCCAAGCCTGCAGACACATCTGTTACATCCATTACATTTGTCGTAGAGCCTAGAGTATTTAATTTTATAGATGTCGCTGTGTTAACAGGAACTGATCCTAAAATTTGGCCTGTCGCCGTATCAAAAATACTTTCGACCGAACGCTTCCTGCCAAGCGAATCGAAGCCCTCCAAAGCAAACCCATAAGGGTTCATTCTACCGTGACAAACAGTACAAGATGTATTCGGCTGCTGAGTCAGATTCTCATAACGATTTCGCGTTGAGGCCAGTTGGTTTAAATTTTGTACTTCGCTAACCATTGTTGGTACGTTCGGCGGCGGATCGCTGATCGTATCACAAAGAACTCGCTCCAACACATATCGGCCACGTTTAACTGGTGAAGTATAGAAGCCTGATTTCTTTGTTAAAAAAG
>JAYWEU010000139.1:0-1846 GCA_043779385.1 Pseudobdellovibrionaceae bacterium | reverse complement strand
TTGTCGACGGCGCCGTTTTATAAACTTCAACGCCCAGGTTTTTTCTATCAGTTTCTGAAAATTGGTTATGGCTCCTTAGAAGAAGATCAATTTGACCTGTGGCAAGCTCTTCTTCAGCTTGGGTCACTGGAATTGAAACAAGCTCGATACTTTTTGGGGATTGCGGGAACTTTTGTGAAATTAAAGACTCCTCGTTTCGTTTAAGTCTATAGCCCAATTCTGTTTTAGCTTCGATAGAATAGGGTCCACTAAATTTTGTAGGCATCAGCGATAAGTCTTTTGCAATATCACTTTTTGACCAAATGCCCGTTTCGGGCGAGGCCAGCTGCAAGAAAAACGATTCAGATTTTGTAATCAGCGTAATGGATAAATCGCCTTCACTTGTTATTTTTAAACCTGAGCAGTTATCATCCAAAGACTTAAGATGACTGCAACCCTCAATATAATTCCAAAGCGGCAGATGTGTCGAGGTCTTCTTTATAAGAACTCGCTTCAATGTTGCCATCACGTCATCAATCGTGATCGGTGATCCATCGCTGAATTTCAGATCTTTTCTGATTTTAAAAATATGATTACGATTTTGTGAAATTTCCCAGCTGCTTGCAATATTCGGTAAAAATGTTCCCTTATCAAAATCATAAGAAACCAGTCCTGATGAAATATGATCCAGGAAATACCAGTCACCGCTTGTTTCAATTTTCGCAGGATCTGGAAGAACTTTTTTTGTTCCTATCCTGACCTTGATACTTTCTAGTGTTTGATTCACGCTTTTCTGTCCTTTCCAGATCCAGACTCCCGCCAATAACAGAAGTCCACCAATGGCTGCTAACACGTAGCTTTTCATTTATATTCCAGAGGATGTTTCAAACGACGGGGACGAAGCTTCGACATCGTCGCCTTTAGTTACTTTTTGTTTAAACACCTCTGGCAGCTTCGACGGCTCTGAATCCTCTGATTCAATAATTTGAACCACTTGCTCGGATTCTTTAACAGGTAATTGATTTAGGACATGCTGTGCCGTAACTGGATCAGCTTGCATCAGAAAATGAGCAAGTCCGACCATTGCAGTTTTTGTTATCATAGTTTCCCCCTTAGTATAGTTTTATGCTTCGGCCAGTAGGTATCTACTGGGTTCAATTTTTAGTTTTTCAAGACGATAGCAAAGCGTGGACTTTGGTATTTGCAAAATGGCGGCAGCTTTCCTGATGGAAGTTGTCGCGCGAAGTGCTTTTTTAATAGATTCGATTTGAGTGACATCAAGTTTTTGCCCGAGCGGCATCTGAAGGTCAGGCTCTTCCACTTTAAAACGATTTGCGATCAATCGCTCAACATCCACGCGAGTGATTTCACCGTCGGGACTTTGTAGCGAAAGTTGAGTCAGAGTATTTTTAAGATCCCTGACATTTCCTGGCCAACTAAAGTCTTCAAGGATTCTGATCGCTTCTGCCCTGATCGAAATTCTTCGTAGGGATTCTTTATTTAAAGCATCAATGAAATGCAGAACCAGGGGCTCAATGTCTTCAGGTCGCTCACGAAGTTTTGGCACGCGGATGACATATTCAGCGATTCGGTAGTAGAGATCCTTCACAAAACGATCATCTTGGATCAGAGTTTCGATTTCTGGTTTGCCAGCGCAGATCAATCTAAAATCTGACTGAACACCGACATTTTGAGTATCACCAAATTTGATAATTCTTTTTGTCTCAACAGCGCGAAGAAGCATTCTTTGGGAGCTTGGGCTCATGCAATGGACTTCATCCAAAAAGACCGTGCCTTGATGAGCGCGCTCTAGAACTCCGGTGCTTTCTTTGTCGGCTCCGGTGTAAGCCCCCTTTACATGACCAAA
>JAYWEU010000138.1:0-1848 GCA_043779385.1 Pseudobdellovibrionaceae bacterium | reverse complement strand
AATATTGTCTGAGATCTTAAAAAAAGATCCTGAGATGGCGGAACGTTTGAAAAAAAACCTCGTCAGCTTTGATGATTTGTTAAAAGTAAATACACAAGGAATGCATCGGCTATTTCAAGAAATTCCTGAGCCCACTTGGGTTTTGGCACTTCGAGGAAAGAAGAAAGAATTTATCAATGCGCTTTTAAAACCTTTTGCAAAACGAAAGGTCGAAATGTTTCAACTGGCGCTAGATCACTTGGGGCCGCAATCAACGGCTAAAGTTGAAGCCGCACAGAGAGCGATCTTAGACAAAGCGTTAGAGCTTCAACAAAAAGGCTTAATTATTTTTATCAGCGGGGATGATCCCTTAGTTTAAATTTTTCTTAAAAGTAGGAGTTCGCATGGCTCATATTCATTTTAAGGTTTTAATTTTAGGCGCCGGTTCTGGCGGTGTTTCCATCGCAGCCAGACTTAAAAAAACTTTGGGGGCTAAAAATATCGCCGTGATCGAGCCCGCCGATCATCACTATTATCAACCCCTATGGACACTGGTCGGTGCCGGACTTGTCAAGAAAGAGAGCACCCGAAAGCCGATGAATAAAATGATTCCGGCAGGAGTCCATTGGGTTCAAGACCACGTGCAACAGATCAAGGCTGAAGAGCGGACGGTGGTGTGCACTTCGGGTCAAGTGATTGGCTATGACTATTTAGTCGTGGCGACAGGTTTAAAGCTGGATTGGAATCTGATCAAAGGGATTGAAGGACATTTAGGAAAAGATGGTTTGTGCAGCATTTATCAATACGATCAAAGTGAACTGACGGCACAGATGATTCAAAATTTTAAGGGGGGAAATGCGATTTTTGTGATGCCCCCGGTGCCGATTAAATGTGCGGGTGCGCCCCAAAAAATAATGTACCTAGCTGATGATATATTTAGAAAAAATAAAGTTCGTGAAAAAGCTCATATTATTTTTGCAGCGGCGGGAAAGGTCATCTTCGGAGTTCCCGCTTTCGCTCGGCCTTTGATGGAAGTTGCGAAAAGGAAAAATATCGATCTTAAATTTTCCCATCGACTGATTGAGGTCTTACCGAAAGAGAAAATCGCTCTGTTTGAAAAAACCACGGAAACTGTTGAAAACGGCGAAACCAAAAGCAGTGTCAGTCTAGAAAAAATCTCTTATGACCTTCTGCATGTTGTTCCCCCGATGAGCGCCCACCAATTAATTAAGGATTCTGGATTGGCCTTTACCGTGGGGCCACAGTCGGGATGGTTGAAAGTGGATCAACACTCATTACAGCATCAAGATTTTAAGAATATTTTTGGGATTGGGGATGTGACGGGTGTTCCCAATTCAAAAACGGGGGCTGCGATTCGCAAGCAAGCTCCCGTGGTCGCTCAAAATATTATGGATGTCATCGAAGGGCGATCGCCCTCGCAAAAATACGATGGCTACGCTTCATGTCCATTAATCACAGGCATTGGCCAGGTGATCCTTGCAGAATTTGGCTATGATGGAAAGCTGATGCCTTCGTTTCCGATGGATATGACAAAAGAACGAAAAAGTATGTGGATTTTAAAAAAGGACTTACTGCCGCCGATGTATTGGTACGGCATGATGAAGGGACGAATGTAGTTTTTTGCTTTTGTCACAGTCTGAGGTGTGGTCGATGACAAGGCCACAGGCCTGCATAAACGCGTAACAAATTGTTGTGCCGACAAATTTAAAACCCCTTTTTTTTAGATCTAGGCTCATGGCATCTGATTCAGAGGTCGACGTGGGAAGCTGTTGATTCTTTTTTCTAATTTTAATCAAGGGTGCTCCACCCACGAATTGCCAGATATAATTATTAAAACTCCCAAATTCC
>JAYWEU010000137.1:0-32275 GCA_043779385.1 Pseudobdellovibrionaceae bacterium | reverse complement strand
TCATGGATGAATTTGTTGGCCGGGGAGGGTGAGGAAGAGATCGAGAACCATGGATGGTCAAGAGTCAAAAGTTTCTCGCAGGAAACAGAGGCAAGAGGTCAGCAAACACCAAGGATTGGTGCCCATAGGCCAAAGCTAAAGAGTCTTAAGCGCAGGATGCGCACAGATTCTCAAACTCAACTCCCCAATTTTTCTTCCTTCAAAGTTTTTTTAAGTCAATGCAGCGTCAGGGCGGATTATGTCGGCCATTAAAAGCCCAGGGTTTCCTGTGCGAAATGGAATGACACCGCCGGAACCCAAATCCATTCAGACAAAATTTCGCGAAGTTTCGGACCTTTACGAAAAACAATTTATGCGCGAGATGGTGAAAGCCATGCGTTCCACAGTTCAGGAATCAGGTTTGGTCAAAACGAATCAAGCTGAAAAAATATTTCGTGAGCAGTTGGATGATCAATACGTCGATAAATGGAGTGAAAAAGGCGGCGTCGGCTTCAGTGATATTATTTATGATCAGCTGATGCAAAAGTACGGTCCGGTCTTAAACAAGGCCCAGTTAAAACAGCCCCATGCACCGATTGCTATGGATCCGAAAAGTAATACGGCGATTAAATTTGAAGTCACAAAAAATTCTAATGATAAAAATGGACAACGCTTAGATATGGCGATTTCGGCTAAAGACGGACATTGGGATCGTTCCCAAGTCGTCAGCCCATGGGCTGGAACTTTGCTGAATAAAATTGCCCTTGGCGATGACCAGCAAGCTTTGGAAATTGACCACGGCAATGGACTTTTAGGACGCTATGTTTTTAAAGGCCAGGTCGCAGACCTTTCACCATCCTCAAAGCTCGAAGCCGGGCAGGTATTAGGCCGAGTCAGTCCTGATGCAAAGGCTTTATATTGGAGCCTGCATGGATCCCCCACAGAACCTGGTCCAGAGGCCGAAAATTCAGTCCTGGAATAGCTTTGTGAGAGTGTCCCACTGTGATACTATTTAGATATATTCACTGTCTCAAATCGAGATAGTTCTGAGGAGGCAAAGATGAAAATTACACACTCAAAGGTTGGACAAAACCTGAACTCTGTCGACGGTGCAAAAACTGACCCCTCTAAAAAAACTGGCAAACAGGATTCTGTTTCTTCTTTGGGCGCTGATGCTTTAGCAAATGTTGGAGCCTCGAAAGTTGATTTATCGCCACGGGCGCAAGAAGCCAAACGCATCAAAGAAATTGCCATGTCGACTCCGGATGTTGATGCCGAAAAAGTGGCGCGATTTCAAAAATCGATTGATGAAGGAAGTTACAAAGTGGATTCCAAAGCCGTGGCCGATCGAATGGTCGACGAACATTTAGAGACAATGGAGTAGTGAACGAGCATGGATGCATTAGTTGAACGAGCCTACACCAAACTAAAAAGTAACTTAGAAGATCTGACAAAGCTTTATCGAACTTTGCTGGACACTGTCCGTAAAGAAAAAGAAATTTACGTTAAGGCAGATCTTAAAGAGCTGCATGAAATCAATCAGGGCAAAGAAACTTTGCTGATGAAAATTAAATTAGTCGACACCCTAAGAATCAAGCACGCTCAAGAGCTGGCTGTTCAAATTGGAGCCGATGCAGAAAATCCAAGATTGTTAGATATTGCAAAATATTTGCAAGGCGAAGCTGCTGACCGTTTGCGTGGCTTGCACGCCGCTTTGGATATCTTACTGAAGCGCTTGACTGAAATTAATAAAGAAAACGAAGAGTACGCACAAAAGGCCCTGAGCACTTTAAATGGCGCCATGACCAATATCAAAGAAACTTTGTCAGGTAAAAAAACCTACGAAAAAAAAGGACAGATGAAATCGGGCCCTGATCAGGCTGGAAATTTCGTACGCAAAGAAGTTTAGAGATCATATGAGGCAAGGAAGCCTCGAACGGGGACAGGATGTCGAAGATCTCATCGATGTTGGATATAGGAAAGAGATCTCTTTCCAATAGTCAGACAGCCTTACAGACTGTCTCGCACAACATCGCCAACAAAGCGACGGAAGGATTCTCTCGGCAACGGGTAGAAATTCTGACCAATCCGCCTCCCAGTCCTGGGCAAATTCAAGTGGGAACCGGGGCTCGTGCGGGAATGATCACGCGAACAAATAATCCTTGGTTAGAAAAACAAATTCAGCGCGAAGGAACAAGTCTTGGATATTCCAATGCGCGATCCGATGCTTTAACCCGAGTCGAACAAGTTTATAATGAACAAGAAAATAAAGGCCTCAATCAGTATATGACTGATTTTTTCAATGGCTTCCGTGAGATGTCAGCCAATCCTGAAAGTCTTGCAGGTCGATCGATGGTGCGCGAAGCGGCTGTGGCCTTGACTGGTGATTTTAAGCGCGTCGTCGGGCAATTAAAAGATGTCCAAGAAGATTTAGATCATCAAATCGTTGCAACAATTGATGAAGTCAATCAGACAACCAAAGAAATTGCTGATTTGAATATGAAGATTAAATTGGTCGAGGCGCAAGGCGTGCCTTCCAACGATGAACGCGATCGCCGAGATTTATTACTTAAAAAATTAGGTGAAAAATTAGAAGTGAACTGGGCGGAAGGTGCGGACGGAATGGTTTCCGTGACGGCGGGCCGAGCGGCCGTGCTGGTTTCAGGAATTGATTCGACAGACTTAAAGACCCATAAAGTGGGCGAAAAAGCCGCCACGCAAATTTTTTACAGCTCGACTAAAAATGGCACTGAATTTAATGTCACTGATCACTTTCGCGGCGGGCGCGTCGGGGCTTCGCTAGAAGTTCGCGACGAATTGATTGAGGGTTTAAAAAATCATGCTGATAACTTAGCCTACAGCTTTGCCAAAGAAGTGAACGAAGCCCATGTCGAAGGTTTTGACCGTTATGGCAATCAAGGTGCTGAGTTTTTTAAGATGCCTGATCAGGTTGAAGGCGCCGCTGAAAAAATTGCGCTGAATCAAGATATTTTCAGTGATGTCGGGCGCATTGCTGCCGCCGCAAGACCAGATGCTCCGGGTGACAACACCGTTGCCAATATGATTTCGTCACTCCAGCATCAGAAGGTGATGGATGAAGGGGCTGCGACGTTTGATGATTATTACAATGCCGAAGTCGGTCAGATCGGAAGCGTTACTAATCGCGCCGTAAAAACCATGGAGTCCCAGAGAAATATTATGCAGCAGCTGGGAAATTTGCGTGAAAGTATCAGTGGCGTCAGTCTGGACGAAGAAACAACAAAGATGATTGAATTTCAAAAAGCTTACGATGCTTCGGCACGGCTGATTCGAACCGCCGATGAAATGTTCGATACGATTTTAAATCTGAAGCGCTTATAGGATTGATGGATGAGAATCGCAGATAAAATGCAATTCAATCAGGTCCAACAGAATACGACGAAAAATCGTTCTGAGATGTATGATTTGCAGAATCAAGCAGCGACTCAGAAACGGATTAATAAACCCTCAGACGATCCATTAGCAACCACCCGAGTTTTAGGAACTAGAACCGAAGAACGAGGCAATACTCAGTTTGTAAAAAATATTAATAATGCCAGATCCTTTCTTGAATTCACCGATCAGTCTTTAAGTGAGCTGGGCGATATCATGATTCGCGCCAAAGAACTTGCGGTGGCACAAGCCGGTGATGCAGGCGCCAGTGAAGAGACTCGGCAAGTGACCGGGCTTGAAGTGAACCAAATTCTGAGTCAAGCCGTGCAAATTGGAAATCGAAAATTAGGGGACCGATATATTTTCGGGGGCTTTAAAACTCAGTCGATGCCCTTTGATAAAACGGGAAATTATTTAGGTGATGACGGGGATATGAAGATCCAAACGCACAAAGATGCGTTTATCACGATGAATCTTCCTGGCAGTAAGGTTTTTTTAGGAAAAGGTATGTCAGGCGACGGTATCAGCAATCCACCGGTGGACAGTCCCCACGATGTCGAAGAATTGAATGAACTTCTAACCAACGAAAAAAAGAACAAAGAATTCAATCAGCAGTTAGAAGATAATTTTGTTCAGTTGCGGGGACCCGCGGCCATCGGTAAATCTGGTGAAATCGGTAGCAAGGATCCGATCACTCAACGCACAGGGGTGAATATTTTCCAGGTCCTTTCGGGGCTGGAAGTGGCTTTGCGAACCAATGACAAGGCTGGCGTCCAGTCTTCTTTGGACACCTTGGACCAGGCGATTTCGCAAGTGGTCTTGTCCCGATCTGAGGTCGGATCGCGGATTATGAACGTCAACAGCTCTACAGAGAGCCTCCAGAAGGCGATCGTGGATAATAAGATCTTAGCGTCACAGCTTGAAGATGCTGATGTGTATCAGGTGGTTAGTGACATTAATAAAACAGACAGTGCTCTGAAGGCGACACTTCAAACTTCGCCGAAATTGATCCAGACTAGCCTCCTTGACTTTCTGAAGTAGAAATTATACCTACAGTTCCGCTTTGAACCGCCGATATTTACGGTGTGCCTGTCGTCAAGAAGACTGGTTGGCGTGTTC
Source organism: Pseudobdellovibrionaceae bacterium (assembly GCA_043779385.1). Classification (GTDB taxonomy): domain Bacteria; phylum Bdellovibrionota; class Bdellovibrionia; order Bdellovibrionales; family Bdellovibrionaceae; genus JAYWDA01. The sequence goes on along the minus strand of JAYWEU010000137.1, from coordinate 27,766 downwards.
ATAATTGAAGGAGTATTCAATGCTGGTTCTAACAAGGAAGTTGGGTGAAAGCATCGCTATCGATGACCATATCAAAATTCGCGTTGTCCAAATCAAAGGGAAACAAGTGCGATTGGGAATAGAAGCTCCCAAAGATACAAAAATCCATCGCGAAGAAGTCTACATGGCCATTCAAGAGCAAAACCAACAATCCTCAGTGGTTTCATCTGATTCCAGTCGAGCGGTTGCCAAACTTTTGAAAACATAACGCATCGCCGCTGATATCCTAAGACTCTAAAAATTTCAATTGATAGGACCTAGATTTAGGTCCAGATTTATTCTCTGGATGCACCTTTTATGGCCTGCAAGGGTCTAAACTATAAGGAATCCGCGCATAGGGGGCAGAGTGGTTATTGCAACAACACGATTTGGTCAGGTTGAAATCAAGAACGAAGATATTCTGACGTTTGCGGAAGGCCTTTTGGGCTTTGCGGATCTTAAGAAATTTGTGCTTCTTGATGATCCCAGTGACGAAATCTTTGCTTGGTTGCAAAGCTGTGATGCCGGTGCGATTGCATTTCCACTATTAGAGCCTGAAATCTTTTCTGACTCTTACAATGTGACGATGTCAAAAAGTGATATGGAAGCTTTAAAAGTAAAAGAGCAGAAAGACGCTCATTATTTCTCCATCATTACAATTCCAGAAGACCCAACCCAAATGACCGCCAATATGAAAGCTCCGATTGTCATCAATATGAAGGAAAAATTGGCTCGCCAGTGCGTCCTTCAGGATAACAATTTAGCGATTCGTGAGCCCATTTTTAAGAAGCTTCAACAGCGTGTTGTGAACAGCCCGACAATTTCAATCAAGGGACAACTGTCTGGCATCGATGGCGCCGTTCGTATTAGCGATAAGCGCGAACCAGAACAATCTATTTAAGTCGCACTCGGCAGTTTTTGCTACTGACTGTCCCCAGCTTTTTCAATTGAGTTTCGCATTAGGTCTTTGACTTGCGACTTGCGGCTGTTGCCGCCCAGCATGGCCTTCAAGCGATCGTGAACTGAAGGATCGTTGATTAATGCTCCTAAAGACCCCTGACCTTTATCGATTTTCGTCATGATGCTATCAAAGCGCTCGACGGCCTTTGTCAGGCGTTGGCCCGAGTCTGCGTTCATCGAGCTTGTGAATTGTTGGGCGTGCTCAGAGGTCTGTGCAAGACTGTCAGAGGCCTTTGATAAGTTCGACATGATTTTTTCGAGCTTGCGATCACCATTAATTGTTAAGGCCATTTTATGAAGTTCGTTGATGATATCAAAAACTTTTCCGGCTTCTTTACTGCGTTCCGAGATGATGGAAAATAAATCAGTCGCGGTGGCGATTTCTAGCACTGAGCCATCAGCCACTGTTTTTTCTGAAGTCGGTCCTGGAATAATAAAAATAAATTTATCGCCCAAGGCGCCTTGCGTGCGAATTTCAACCTGTGAGCCGACAGGAATGCGGGCCAAAAATCGATCTTCGACTTTCATGGTGACATCCAGGGCTTTTCGCTCGCCAACAAATTCAATACTTTCGATATTTCCCACAGCCACACCGGACAACGACACAACACTGCCGCGATCTAAACCTTGAACTTGATCGAAGTAGGCGTGCAGGCGGGCATAGTGTTTAAACAGGGCTCGATCGGCGCCTAACATAAAAACCGTGGTCATAATGGCGGCAAGGCCAAATAAAAGAAAGCCCCCAACAATCATTTGTACTTTTTTTTGGGTTTCCATCACGGAGCCTCACCTTTCATAAATTTTGCAAACACTGAATCTTGATCTGTGTTTAAGTCTTTGAAGGTGCCTTCAAAAGCAATCTCGCCATTTTGCAAAAAAGCAACTCGGTCACAGACGGCCAAGGCCGTAGGCATATCATGGGTCACCAGAATCGACGTCACGCCCTTCGATTTTAAAGTTAAAATCAATTCTTGAATTCTTTTTGTATTGAAGGGATCAAGTCCTGCCGTCGGCTCATCATACAGAAGCACCCGTGGACTTAACATCATGGCGCGGGCAAGACCGACTCGCTTTTGCATGCCGCCCGAGAGCTGTCCGGGAAAAACATTTTCATTCCCTTCAAGGCCGAACTCATTCAACATATGTAAGATTTTTTCACGGATCTGTTGCTGATCAAGATCTGTATGCTCCTTTAAAGGATACGATAAATTTCCAAAGACCGTCATCGAATCAAAAAGGGCTCCACCTTGAAAGGCATAGGCTACTTTTTTTCTAATTTCGCCCAGTTCTTTTTCGCGAAATTTAGAAATCTCTTGTCCTTCAATCCAGATTTCACCACTGTCGGGCTTTTCTAAACCAATCAGGCTTCGAAGGATGACTGATTTCCCAGCCCCCGAGCCGCCGATCAAGCCGATACAATGTCCTTCTTCGACTTTAAAGGTGACGTCTTTGTGAACGACCTTTTTGCCATAAGATTTTCTGAAATTTTTAACTTCAATCATAGCCATCGTTCAATCACCCAAAATATTTTCGTTAAAAAGAAATCTCCAACAAGAATTAAAATAGAGGCCATCACGACGGCTTTCGTCGTGGCCTGGCCGACCTCTTTTGTGCCATTTTTAACATTCAATCCGTAGTAGCAGGCAGAAACTGCCACAAACAAAGCAAAGAAAAATGTTTTACAAAATCCCGACATATAATCTTTTAAAGTGACTGTTGTTACAATTTTCAGAAAATAAAATTGAGGATCTAATCCCAGCTCGGAGGATCCGACGATTAAACTGCCAAAGTTTCCAATGATATTTGAAAGGCCGCACAGGAGTGGTAGGCAAATTAAGCAGGCTAAGACTCGCGGAATCACGATCTTCTTGATCGGCGAAGTTCCCAAAGCCCGAATTGCATCGACTTGTTGGGTCACCACCATCGAGCCAATTTCGCTAGCAATGCCAGCACCGACTCGGGCTGCAAACATTAAGCTTGTAAAAACCGGTCCCATTTCGCGCAAAATAATCACAGCGACCAATTTAGGCACATATAATTTTCCGCCAAATTTTTCCAAGCCTAATCCAAATTGCAAGGCCATCACCATGCCGGTGCTAACGGCGGTGATAAGCACCAAAGGCATGGATTTAAAACCGATCTGATAAACTTGTTCGATCAGCAGTCTGAAATAAATGGGGCCACGAAAGGTATCGCGACAAATTTGATAAAATAAAACACCCCAGCCACCAAGGAACGTTAACAGGTCAATTCCCACAGCTGTAAAAGGTGAAGCCAACATTTGAATCATGGAACTTTAAAGCCCTGTAGAAAGCGATCGAAGTCAGTTATCTCTGTGCTAAATTTATCTTTCACACCGCCATAAACTAAAGAGTACGAGCAGTTATTTTTCTTAAAGGTCAGAACTCGCATTTTGACGGCGACGCCATCGACATTTCCTTGCGCCGTAGTTTCTAAGCTTTCGCGACCACTGAAAGACTTTGTCTGGGAAGACAGAATTTTTAGATTTTCTAAAAAGCTCAATGTGTCGGATTCAATTTGTTGGAGGGGAGGATCCAGCGGCGATCCACAGTCCGAAAGATAGGAAATGGTATTACCAGTTTTTTGGCTGATCCAGGCCTTATCAGCGCTTTTGTTGTCCATAGGAATAAATGGTTTCACGGGGGCTTGAATCTCAACAGCCGATGCCTTAGTTCCGCTGGAGCTGGGCAAGTTGACAGAGACACAGCTGCTCAGCCAAGAATAAAAAAATGGAACAGTAATAATTTTTAGATATTTCATGACGATGCCTATTTCCTCTGTTGTCTCTTGGACTTATCGGCTTAAAAGGGAATAAATTTGACGGTCAGAATTCGTCAAAAAAAAGCTTTGGCCTTTTGTCGATGTCATCAGCTTGTCAGGCCTGACAAAAACACGTGGCTTTTTTCAAAAAAAGATCGCTTAAACCCTTCATCCAGACGCTTCGAACTTGGCATATTCTGTGCTGTTAACTTGTCTGAGACTCGAGTCAACATCCAGGATGGAGCAGGCCGTTGTTTAGAAAAATTCTTTTAATGATAGTTGTTTCATCGTTAGGACCATGGGCTAGTGCAAAAGCGTCGGCCATCAAAGGTCAAATTACTAATCAAAACGACACGGTTCACGTCGAGTTCACTGGCCGAGAGTCCTGGGACTATGATTTAAAAAAAGTCATTCTGAATAAAAAGAATTTTATGCAATTATCACTGGAATCCCTAGATGATTCTGTGGCGACTCAATTAAAAAACTTCAAAAGCCCCTTTGTTAAATCAGTGAAAGTAGAAGCCGGTCCTGATAAAAAAACTTTGGTTTTATTTGAGCTGGCTCAGGACAATATTGAAAGTTTTGATTATTTAACGGATCAGCCTTCAAGGTTGATCGTCGATTTTTTTGTGGGAACGGAAAAGGTATTAGTCCCGGCAAAAGTTGCCGAAAAAAAATCAAAGAAGGTGGCCCAATTAAATAGCCAGATAAATATCCAGACAAGTTCTAAAAAAGGACGAAAACCTGCCACCGCGGATGTTTTAATTATAAATGATAAAGGACCTGCAGGGATGGCTGAAGCCCCAGTGCAAACATTAGCGCAAGCGGAAGTTCGCTCGGGAATATTTGACGGAGGCGATCCTGGATTTGAGCGATTCTCTATCAAAGACTATGAAATAAAAGAATCTTCAATTTTAAAAAGTAAAGATAACTACTATATTCCGTTTCCTATTTTAGAGTTGGATAATTTGAACTGGAAAAAAGTTCGAGCCGCAGTTCCCGAGTATAGTATTCATCCCAGTGACACTGACGAAAACAAACAGGCCCGTCTTTTATTGACACTTTTTAAAAAAGGTCGATTTCAGGTCTATTTAAAGACATTAGATTGGTTTAAAGAAAAATATCCAGAGTCCCAATATAATGAAGTCATTTCATTTATGACAGCCGATATCTTTTATAAAATTTGGCAGAATGATAATCGGGCGGCTGATTTCGATATGGCCATTGAAAAATACAAGGAAGCCCTCAGAAATTTTCCAGGTTCTATTCTAGCGGAAAGAGTCTCTTTAATGAGTGGCTATTTGCAACTGGATCGTGGCGACACGTTGGCTGCGATCAAAAATTTAAATGAACATATTCAGAATAAGCGTTACGGTGACGCGCATGTCTTCTCAAAAGACCTCGCTCGCTTGGGAGTGGCCCTAGCTTACCTTAAGCTGAATAAATTTAATGAAGCTTTCCAAGCCTTAGACGACATCGAAAATAATTCTCCTCAAACTGATCTTAAAATGGAAGCAGCTTACCGGAAAGGTGATATTTTTGTTCAGGCAAAAAATTTTCCACGAGCTGTTGAAGAATATCAAAAAGCATTGAAAGTTTATCCGCAGGGGCAGTCTGTTTTGCCAAATGCTTTTTACAATCAGGCTGAGTCACTTTTTATGATGGATAAATATCGTCAAAGCATGGACGTATACCGTGAATTTGCAAAACGGTTTCCTTCAGACCACCATGCGCCCTATGCTCTGACTCGATTGGGCGAGCTGATGGAGATCTTAGGAGCTGATAAAACTCGCGTGATTGGCGCCTACCTTGAAACCTACTTCCGTTACGGCGAAAGCCCCAGTGTCATTATTGCTCGGCTGCGTTTGCTCAGTGCACGCATGAAGGGAATGAAGGCGAAGGATGTCGATACGACAGTCAAAGAAATTTTGGCCTTGGCGCAAAAACTTGATATTCCGCATATCCAGCAGTTTGCCACAGTGATGATTGCCGAAGGCTACAATCAACGAGGAGATTATATTAAGGCTGTTGACCTTCTGGTCAAATTTTTTCAGCTCAACCCCACCGGCGTCGATGAAACTCAGCTGAAGAAAAGAATTGTTGGCAATATTAATGATAAAATGCGTGAGGAAGTGGAAAGTGGAAAATTTATTGAAGGTTTAAAAACCCATCAAAAGTTTGCCGATAATTGGTTGAAAGGGTCACCGCGATTAGACACCTCTTTTTATTTAGGAAAAGCTTTTGAGCAAGGCGGAGCCCAACATGAGGCCGAAAAATATTACCAAGAAGTTTTGAATTCCTATTACGCGGCCATGACAACTGATAAAATTAAAGCTTTAGTCGTGCAGGAGCATTTGCCTTCGATTGATAGCCTGAATTTAAGACTTGCCAATGTCACCGCTTATCAGGGGCAAATGAATAAAGCCTACGATTATTTAAAAAATATTAAAAATCCAGAAAAAATGCCGGATGAAGATCAGATCGAAAGGGTTGCTTTAGCCGTCAAACTTTTAGATAAGCGCGGTGATTCAGACTCAGCCATTCGGTATTTGACTGAATTAATTAAAACATGGCAAGGGCAGCCTTCACTTTTGGCAGAACCTTATTTTGATTTAGCTGAACTTGAAGTCAAAGCTGGAAAAAAAGAAGATGCAAAAAAATCCCTTGAAAAAGTGGATCGACTGATGAAGGACTCAAAAAATATTTCAGAAACGATCCATGCCGCGGCCTTAGAAAAGCTAGGCCAGCTTTACTTCAATGATAAAGAGTCGGAAAAATGCATTGCAACTTTTAAAGACCTCTTGGATCTGTATGAGGAAAAAAAGCCCTTAGGTTCGATTCGATATCAGATGGGAAAAATGTACTTTGACCGCGGTGATCTTCAAAAAGCAGCCAATATTTGGAGCGAGTTTAAAAACGATAAAACAGGGGTTTGGCAACAATTGACCCAAGAAGAGCTTAAGGGAGTTAATTGGCAGGCCACCTATAAAAAGTATCTAAAAAGGATTCCAGCGATGGTAGGGAAAACAAAATGAGTTTGATCGATTTTGGACAATTAAAATTTCGCAGCCAAGCTCTGGCTAAATTGGCGCTCCAGGCTGAAAAAGTTCTAAAAGCCAATACCGACATCCTGATCTATGGGGCGGCGGGAACGGGTAAAACATCATGGTCCAGAAACTTGGCTAACCGAAAGGCCTCCCATGGTTGTCGAATCTTTGAAGGTCGTGATTTTGACTTTGACGATTTTTATCATTCTGTCACGCAAGAATTGATCGATACCGTCATTGTCGAAGATGTCGAACAACTGTCTTTTTCGGATCAATCCAAAATGTTGGTTTGGCTTGAAAATCCATCGAAAAAGATTCGAACTATTTTCACCACTCGAGCTTCATTGTGGGACCTGGTGGGGCAGCAAAATTTTCGATCAGATCTTTATTTTAAAATTTCTGTGGCGACCCTGAAGTTGCCTGAGTTAAAGGAAATGAAGGAAGATATCGCGGTGTTATCAGAACACTTCTTGGGTGTTTACCAAATTTTACATAATAAATCGCATTTGAACTTAAGCGAAGCCGCCTTCCTGAAGCTCAGCCGTTGGGATTGGCCTGGAAACTTTTCAGAACTGGAAAACGTTTTAGAAAAAGCAGTCCTTCTTTCTGAAAGTCACAACATCCAAGAAGACGATATCGAAACCAACGATCGTGTGTCTTTGTCACCCCATGCTTTACCAATTAAAAAGCTGGCAGAAGTTGAACGGGATTTGATCATTCAAACACTGAAAGTCACGGATCAAAACCGCACACGGGCTGCTGAAATCTTAGGAATTTCAATCCGAACTTTAAGAAACAAGATTCAAGATTACAAAGAGGAGGGACTCTTATGAGCGGACTTTTTGATAAAACAACCGCGGCGCTTCAGACTTCGATCAATATGCGACAGATGCGCCATAACTTAACAGCTTCCAACATCGCCAACGCGGAAACGCCAGGCTATCACGCTAAAAAACTTGATTTTGAAGAGGCTCTTGCTCGGGCGATTGATCTTGATGGAACGCGAAGCCTAAGTGCAAATCACCCAGATCATTTTGCAACAGGTGGATCAAACCCAAGTGTCAGGCCTGAAATTTATGACAATCCGGAAGGAGCTATTAATAACGATGGCAACTCGGTGGATCTTGAAAAAGAAATGTCAGCACTTTCAGAAAATGCCATTTTATATAAAACGGCGATTCAGTTGATCAATAAAAAAATGGCAGCTTTAAAATACGCGGCTTCGGAAACGAAATAAGATTTTGATTTAGGCGGAGGAAAAGATGTCTGATTTTTTAAAAGGAATGCGAATCAGTTCAAGTGGAATGGCCGCGCAAAGAATGCGCATGAATACCATTTCAAGCAACATCGCAAACATCAACACGACGCAAACTCCTGAAGGTGGCCCCTACCGTCGAAAAGACGTTGTTTTTGAAGCTATGCCCGAAGCCAAGACCTTTGGCGATATTATCATGGCGACGGATCCAAGAAATGATATGCAGAGGGTGCAAGTGACGGACGTGATTTCAGACCGAAAAGCACCTTTGATGAAGTACGAGCCGGACCATCCTGATGCAAATCCAGATGGTTACGTGGCCTACCCAAATATTAATTTGATGGAAGAGATGACGAATATGATTCAGGCCAGCCGCGCCTACGAGGCCAATGTCTCGACGATGCAGGCTCAGAAAGACTTATCGCTCAGTGCTTTAGAGATTGGTCGATAAGGTCCTGTTTCATAATGAGAACAGCTAGAAGCTAGGAATTAACAGTAGGTTAGAGTAAAATATTAGAGGAAGGTTCGGTGTAGCCATGGATGGTTTTACTGTCGGAAAAGCGGATCGATTTTTACAAACGGGTGCCATCGGCGACTCGAAATCCATCAGCATACAAAAACCTTCGGTCACGGGTGAAGTTGACACATCAAATTCGACCAGCTTTGCAGATACTTTAAAGGAAGCCATGGGCAATGTGAATCAGCTGCAAAAGGCGGCTGATCGCGGGGCTCAGGACTTAGCGACTGGAAAAACTGATAATGTGGCTGATGTGATGATTGCCACTGAAAAAGCAGACATCGCCTTGCGTGTGATGGTGCAAGTAAGAAATAAAATTATCGATGCGTATCAAGAAATTATGAAAATGCAGGTCTAAAAGAATAATATTTGCTGAGGGCTAAAGTAGGACTTCAATTTCAGGAGCAAAAGTGAATAAGATTTTCGGTGGATTAGTAGTGCAGTTCAGAGAGTTTTTTAAGAATCTTGGCCCGACCAAGAGACTTTCTGTCATTGCGGTCACAGTGATTGCTGTTGCGGCGCTGGCGACCATGACAATCATGGCAACCGGTCGGGATTATGTTCCTTTGCTGACCAATGTTCCGTCGGATCAAATTTCAAGTATCATTGCCAAATTGACGGAAAAAAATATCGCTTTCCAGCTGCGTGATGAAGGTAAGACCATTGCCATTCCTAAAGATCTGTTGCATTCGACCCAGATGACCTTGATGGCTGAAATAGGCTCCCCTAAAATGGGAAATATTGGCCTCGAGATTTTTGATAAACAAGATTTTGGTATTAACTCTTACGCTCAAAAAATTAATTATCAGCGTGCCCTTCAAGGTGAGCTGATGCGAGCGATTAATACTTTAACCGCCGTGAAGCAATCAAAAGTTATCTTGGCGTTACCCGCTAAAAAAACCTTCTTGGAAGATGGTGCTGCGGCTTCAGCTTCGGTGGTTGTTGAGCTTCATCAAGGGAAAGAGCTGTCAGCCGAACAGGTTCGAGGAATTCGTTACTTGGTGGCCAACGCTGTTGAAGCCATGGATCCAGATCGCGTGACCGTCTTAGATGAGCGGGGAAAAGTTTTGACTCGTCAAAGTGACGGTGCCACCGCAGGTTCGTCAGACATTAATGATTTAAAACAAAAAGTGGAATCTGATTTTGAAGGTCGTATTGAGTCCATTCTTTCTAAAGTTGTCGGACATGCCAAAGTCGTTGCTAAGGTCAACGCGACTTTAAACAACAAAGTCGTTTCTTCTGTCGAAGAGTCCGTGGATCCAGATCGCACAGCGATCCGTGGTCAGACAACGGAAGAGGAATCATTGGATGGAGCAAGAACAAATCCGGCTGGAGTTCCAGGTTCAAGGTCAAATCTGCCCGGCGCCGAAGATGCGGGGCAAGTGGGTTTCAAGCAAGACGTTAAAAAAGAAATCAAGACAACCAATTATGATGTTCCAAAAACAACTCGTAATATCAAAGAAGCGGCTGGAGCCTTAGAGCGGATCAGCGTAGCCGTGGTCGTCGATGGCGTTCAAACAAATACGATTAAAGAAGATGGGACCACGGAAACAAAGTGGGCGCCTCGGTCAGCCGAAGAGCTAGCCAAATATGAATCCCTTGTTAAAAGTGCGGTGGGATTTAATGCGGCTCGCGGGGACAGTGTTAAAATTGAAAATATTCAATTTCAACCGGAAGATTTTTCGGAAGCTGAAAGATTGTTAACAAATCTAGAGCGAAGAAAACTTTTGCATGCCTTGTTTAAATGGGCGCTTCTGGGTTTCAGTTTAGCTTTATTCTTTTTTATCGTTGTCCGTCCGTTCATGCAATGGATTACGGATAGTTTCCAGGATTCAGTGGAAGAAATGTTGCCGCGAACCATTGAAGAGCTTGAAGAGTTGCAATCGGTGGACAGCACATTACCAGGAATGTCGACAGCACTGCCCATCTTACAAGAGTCTGTGGATCCAGAAAAAGCTGAAGCTGAATTATTAAAAGACCGAATTATGGGCATCATGCAAAAAGATGAAGAGAAGTCTTCGAACGCCTTTGGCATGTGGTTGGTCAGAAAGGATGGACCTTAATGAAAATATTTAAGGCCGAAAATATCGAGTATGAAACATTAAAGGGCTTTGATAAAGCCGCTATCCTGATCAACTATTTGGGAAAAGATGCTTTAAAAAGTTTATTTAAAAATATGGAAGATGGCGACATTCGGAAATTAATCAATTTAATGTCCAAATATCGTGTCGTTCCAGTGCACGTCACTAAAAAAGTGTTAGAAGAATTTTATGAAATGATCAGTGAAACCGAAGATTATATTTTTTCAGAAGCGGTCTCTAATAAGGATTCCATCGTCGATGCCTTAGGAGAAGAAAGAGCCCGAGGCATCTTGGGGGGATTAAATATCTCATCGGGTGGCGCAAGATCTTTAGAATCCTTAGAGATGGTCGATGCGAAATCTTTAGCGACATTCTTAGTGAATGAACATCCACAAACTGTCGCCGTGATCTTGGCCCATCTTGAGCCGGAAAAAAAGGGTGAGGTTTTAAAACGATTGCCAGAAGCTCTTCAAGCCGAAGTGGTTTTAAGGATGGCGAACTTAGATCACGTTGATCCCGAGTTGATTGCAGAGATCGATCGTGTGCTTAAAAATCAACTAGCTAATACCGCGACAGTTGAGCAGGCTTCCCTTGGTGGCGTTCAGCCTGTGGCTGAAATGCTTAACGTCATGGATAAAAACACTGAAACTTCAATCATGTCACGTTTAGAAGAAAAAGATCCGTTGCTGGCTGAAGAGATCAGAAAGTTAATGTTCGTTTTCGACGATATTACAAAAATCGACGACCGCGGCATTCAAACTTTGCTCAAGGAAATTCCCAACGAAAAACTTTTGCTCGCCCTCAAGACGGCCAGCGAAGATATTCGTGGCAAGATTTTCAAAAATATTTCGGCTCGGGCGGCCGAAATGCTGAAGGAAGATTTATCAAACATGGGACCATCGCGTCTGTCAGATGTTGAAGGGGCTCAGCAGGAAATCGTTAATGCCGCACGCCGTTTAGAGGCCGAAGGCAAGATCCTGATCGCAAGAGGTGGCTCAGAGGATGCAATGGTCTAAGAACTTTCTTCGGAAAGATGCAGCAGAAAACAAGGTCCTTGAGTTTGTTCCTCAAAAGTTCGAGCTTGGGACCCCCAGTCAGGCCAGGAATTATTTGAATGCAAAGAAGCATGGCTCAGATTTCGAAATGAGCGATGTGATTCGTGTTCAAACCGGCATTGATCAAATTGAAAAAATTGATGAAGAGGAAAAAATTGAAGGTAAAGCACTTGAAAAGCTAAAGCAGATTCAAGAGCAAGCTTATCAAGAGGCTTACCAATTAGGCCTGGATGAGGGAAAGAAAAAAGCCTTCACCGACTTTTCAGGACATATTCAAGAAAATCTGGATCGATTGTCAGACGTCATCGGGCATGTTGAAAAATTAAAAGAAAGTTTGATGAGCTTTAATGAATCCCATTTGATAAAGCTCATGTTTCATATGGCGTCCCGACTAGCCCATACGCATCTTGAAAATAACAACCCTTTGATCGTTGATATTATTAAAAATTCAGTCAACTTGGCCCAGGACGAAGAAGAAATTGTCGTTCGTGTCTCAGCCCAACAATTTGATTTTTTAGAGCAGTTAAAAACTGAAAATGGGCGCGAGTATGATTTTCTTAAAAAAATAAAGTTAGAGCCCTCGGCGGAAGTCAGCCCTGGGGGATGTATCGTTGAGACCAATTATGGCGAAGTGGATGCTCGGATTGAGCAAAGAACTAAACAGCTTTGGGAAGGTTTGATCGATAATATGCCTAAAGTAAAAAATAAATTGGTTGGGCATGAATAATCTTTCACTGAATTTTGAAAAATATGAAGACTTAACTTCAACGGTTCACCTATCCCATGACAGTGGAAAAGTAACAGAAGTCGTGGGAATGTTAATACGTGGATATTTGCCGGGCGCTTCAATTGGTAGCGTTGTGCAGATAACGCCCAGTGGTCTTGAAAGACACTTTTTAGCTGAGGTTGTCGGCTTTAAAGATAAATATGTTTTGATGATGCCCTTGGGTGATATGAAGGGCATTTCTTTAGGTTCAAAAATAGTTCTCTCGCGCCAGACCGCCAGTGTTCGAGTTTCTAATGAAATGTTGGGACGAATTGTTGATGGTTTAGGTCACCCGATTGATCAAAATATTGATATCGAAGATTTTCGTGAAGTTTCTTTGTACAGTGAACCTCGCAATCCATTGCTAAGAAGACCGATTCGAGAAGCTTTAGATTTAGGAATCCGCTCGATCAATACATCGCTGACCGTTGGCAAAGGCCAGCGGGTCTCTATTATGGCGGGATCGGGTGTAGGTAAATCAGTTTTGTTAGGAATGATTTCAAGATACGCAAAAGCCGATGTGAACGTCATTGCCATGATTGGTGAGCGTGGTCGTGAAGTGCGGGAATTCATTGAAAATGATCTAGGACCTGAAGGCATGGCTAAATCTGTGGTCGTCTGCGTGACTTCGGATCAAAGTCCCCTCCTTCGAATGCGCGGCGCCTATGTAGCCATGGCGATCGCAGAATTTTTTAGTGCTCAAGGAAAAGATGTTTTATTAACCATGGACTCGATCACGCGTTTTGCGATGGCCCAACGGGAAATTGGCCTTAGCACTGGCGAACCTCCGTCATCAAAAGGCTACACTCCCAGTGTTTTTTCACTGTTACCAAAACTTTTAGAGCGAGCTGGAAATTTTGAAAACGAAGGAAGTATCACAGGTCTTTTCACGACCTTGGTGGAAGGAGACGATATGAATGATCCTATCGGAGATGCCGTGCGTTCGATCGTCGACGGTCATATTGTGCTTTCAAGATCTATGGCACAGAAAGGCCATTTTCCTGCCGTTGATATTTTGCAAAGCTCAAGTCGAGTGATGAAAAGTGTTTCCTCCACAGAGCAGCTTCGGTTAGCCCAGAGGATTCGCGAAACATTAGCCGTGTACAAAGACGCTGAGGATTTAATTAATATCGGCGCTTATAAGCCCGGGTCCAATGCGAAAATTGATAAAGCCGTTAAACTGATTGATGGTGTAAATGATTATCTTCGACAGGATGTCGCGGATCCAACAGATATGACCCAGTGTCTAAGGCGACTGCAGCAGATTTTTATCCAAGGATAGGCCCTGATGAGATTTAAATTCCCTCTGCAAAAAGTGATGGAGCATCGAAAGGTGCTTGAGGACGTAGCGCAGAAAGACTTTCAAGAAGCTTTGGCGCTTTTGGTGAAAGAACAAAAACTGCTATCGACCCTGCAAGATCAATTGCGATTAGCTTATGATAAAATTTTTCAGGCCCAGCATTCTACGTCGGGCCAGACCTCTGAACAGCTCAAACAGCTGAGTGATTTCATCATTGGGCAAAAGGTCCGTATGGAAAGACAGAAGGCTAAGATCCAGGATTGCGAAAAAGGAGTCGAGGCCCTCAGAGAAATTTTGCGAGAAAAGGCCGTAGACTATAAAATAATAGAAAGGCTCCGAGAACGCAAAAAGACGGAATTTAACGAAGAAGTGGCAAGATTAGATCAAAAAGAAATGGATGAGATTGCCATCTTAAGAAAGGCTCACGGAAACAGAGCATGAAAAGTGGATACGAACAGTTCTTTAAAAAAGCGCGTCTGAATGCAGCTTCTGGAGCGAAGCCGCAAGTTCGTGTGCGTCCACCGCAGCATCATACCTTGAGCGAACGGGATATGGATTCTTCTCTTAAAAAGAGAATGGGAATGCCGCCGAAGAGAAAGCCAAAAAAGATTTCTTGGAAATTAGCGGGTCTTTCTTTGATCGGCGTCATCGTCACCGGTCTTGGATTTGTTCAACATGAAAAATTAGAAAAAGTTTTAGCTTCTATCGAAATCGAATTTTTAGGGACCGCGCAAGCAGAAACTCCCAACCGAGCGCCCAAAGCTATTAAGCCTGAAACGGTAGCGCCGACATCAGCGACAACGACGGTGGATAGCATTGAAGAACTAGATCACCTGTCGAAGCTGCGTGAAAAGAAAAAAGAACTGGACGCACGGGAAGAAGAGATCAATCGCCTGGATGCCGAATTGCAAAAGCAAAAAGGAGATTTAGAAGCCCGCTTAAAAGACTTGCGGGAAACCCGAGAGCAGATTTCAAAAATGCTAGAAGACCGCGTGAAAAATGATGAAACAAAAGTAGAAACCTTGGTTCAGATGTATTCCAATATGCGTCCGCCACAGGCGGCCAAAGTTTTTGAAACTTTGGATGAAGATTTAGCCATTGATATTTTAGGTCGCATGAAGAAAAAAAGTGCCGCTGACATTATGAATTTATTAAAACCTGAAAAGGCACAAATCTTTTCAGAAAAATTTGCTGGTTATAAAAGAAAGTAGTTTTAGATAAAAACAACAAGTCCGCGGCTGGGGGCTGCGGATCACAACAAGGAGGTTGGGTGTTAAATTCAATCAGTGTCGGTCCTCCCCAGGGTCCGCCGAGCTGGAACTCTTCAAAGCCTGATAAGGCCGAAGGGTCAAAGGAGTCTTTCGATAAAGCGCTTGCCGAAAAAGTAAGCTCAAAAGATGACACGAAAGTGTCGGATCGAAAGGTTTCAAGTAAGGATGATAAAAAAGAGGAGATCCAAGAAAAGAAGCCCGAGCAAAAAGAAGCTTCCTCTCAGGACCCTCTTAAGAAAAGAGCAGCAGTTTTAAGGCAGAAAGCCATTGCAGGATTCATGGACTCTTTTGAGAGTGAATTCAATGTTCCTCCGACGCGAATCGTGGAGGCGATGGCCCAATTGCCAACTGATGATCTTGAAAAAAATCCTGAAGAAACCGCAGACTCTGTCCTAGCTCAGCTAGATCTACCAGAGGAGCAAGAAAAACAGGCCAAGGAAATGTACTTGAGCTTGGTTTCCGATTTGAATCGGATTGATAAGGCCGCACAGCCACCAGTGGTTGTGACAGCCGATGCCAATGCGATGATGGGAAGCCAGTTGAAGGAGCGATTTGATGTCGCCCAGGAAAAGAAAATTGTCCTGAATCAGTCTTTGGAAAAAATGAACAACAATTTTTTTATGAAGCCAGGACCGCAAGCGATGCCCGCGAATCAAGAAGTTTCTCAAGGCCTTGAAAAAGGTGTCGAGTCTCAGAACTTGGATCGACCAGCAGGGGCAGCAGGTTTTGAAAAAAGTCTGACGGAAGATCAAGCGAATCTGCAAGATCCGTCGTCGTCATTTCAAGATCGGCCGATTCAGCAGAATCCAACACCACCGACTTTGCCTGACAGTGGCAAAATCAAAGGTGGGCAGGGCTTGAATGCTAAAGACACAAAAAATGTCTCGGGCACAAACCTTTTGGAGCAGCTGAAAAAATTGTCAGAGCAACAAGCTCAACCTGAACCTTTGAAAGACGGTGCACAGCCGCTTTCTATGGCGAAGCCTGCGACTTTGAAAGGGGATGCTTTAACGCAAACACCGATTCAAGGATCGATGGCGGGAATGGCTGTGAAAAATGCACAAGCTCAGCAACAGCAGGGCGAAGGTTTTTCAGGCAAAGGCTCGGGCAAAGAGGGTGGAAAAGACAGTGGAAAAGACAGTGGAAAAGAATCCGTCACAAAATCTTCAGGCAAATCCGCAACAGGAGATAGCTTAGAGATTTTAGGATCCAACGGTGATGTCAGCACGTCCAGTGCTGTGACTTCGCCGAATGCTCCTCCGACAGATGCTTCAGCACCGTTCAGGTCTTCCGCTGCCGCCGGAGCTGCCGTGGGATCCACTCGACCGTCAGAGGGAAAAGAAGCTCATCAAGATGTTAACATTCGCCAAATCATGAATCAGGCCCAATACCTGATTAAAAAAGGTGGTGGTGAAGTTAAAGTCGAGATGAGCCCCGAAGGTCTAGGCCAGGTTCATTTGAAAATGGCGATTCACGATGGCAAAGTTAATTTGCAGATGGCCACAGAAACGCCGGAAGCAAAGCAGGCGATTGAAAGCGGAATGTCCGATCTAAAATCCAGCCTAGCCGCGCACAAGCTTTCAGTGGATCATGTAAAGGTGGATGTAGTGAGTGGATCTTCGGCGGGAAGTGCTGCCGATAATTCGCAACAATCTTTCAATCAGCAAGCGCAACGGGATAGCACGCGACAATTCTGGAATCAGTTCCAGGAAAACTTCGGCAACCGATCACGAGACGAGGGCTTAACAGACGCTCCCGGCTTAAAAGGTTACGGAGCGCAAAGACGCGATCCATTGGCGCCAGTTGAAGGAACTAGCTCCGCAAGCAGAAGTGTTGAAGGCAAAGGCAGTGGTTTGAATCTAGTCGCCTAGATTCACCAACAAAGGAGGAACGATGGGAGTGATGAATGTTAAGGCTAACACAAAACAATTTGGGGTTTCCCAAGAAAAGCCACAGTCAACAAACTCATTGCCCTCCAATATTAGTGCGACTGATAAAGATAAAATAAATGGAGATAATGTTGGGGATGCGCTGAATAAAATGGCAGATCCTAATTGGGTGGATCCATCAAAGAAAATGCGAACGGTCGGAAATCCAAGTTTGGATAAAGATGCATTTTTTAAATTGATGCTGGCCCAATTAAAAAACCAAGATCCTACGAATCCATTAAAATCGCACGAAATGGCCGCCCAATTAGCCAGCTTCTCATCGCTTGAGCAAATGCAAAATATGAATTCCACTTTGACAGAAATGAAAAATGGTCAAAAGCCGACTGAACAATTTCAAGCTCTCACGCTGATTGGTAAAGCCGTTGCGGGTGATTCTTCTAAATTAGTTCGTGCGAAGGGTGATAAAGATCATGATTTCAAATTTAATCTGCCGATGGCAGCCACAGAAGTCACTGTGCAGATTAAAAATCAAGATGGTGAAGCCATCCGTAAATACGATTTAAAAAATCTAAAAATGGGTGCTAACAAAATCACGTGGAATGGAAAAGATGATCGCGATCTGCCGATGCCTCCTGGTGAATATACATTTGGTATTGAAGCCAAAGGCAGTGCCGGAAATAAGGTGGCGGTTAAAACAGATTTTAGTGGAGTGATCACGGGCGTGAATTACACCTCTGAAGGTCCCGTCCTGATGATTGGTAATCAGACCATTCGTCTGAAGGACGTTCGTAAGATTCAAGACCCGAGTCTTATGAGTAACGACCAGAATATCAAAGATGTGACCGCTCAGGACTTGAAGAAAGACGCCCCCGCAGCAGAAACTATTAGTAAGCAAGAGTCTTCTGCTGCGAAACCCGCGACTGAAGCGACGCAAAGCCCACGCGCCTCTGTGAATAAAATCATGGACAGTGTTGGCATGAGTCGCGATATGATCGCTAAATTACAGAAGGAGACCAAATAGTCATGGACGTTAAAAAAGTCAGTGGACTGGAAAACCTTGGTGGGGTGCAAACAAACCCTACAGTTCCGAAAGGAACACAAGGACCCTCATTCCGCGACGCTTTAAACCAAGTGCAAAATCAAGGTGCGCCCGTCAAGGCTCCCGTGATTGGTGCAGTGGGTGGCACGAGCGAAGCTCAGCCATTAAAGTTTAGTAACCATGCTGTTGAACGAATGCAAAGCCGTGGAATACGGTTTACGCCTGAGTCAATGGCAAGATTGAATGAGGCCGTGAGCAAAGCCTCTGCCAAAGGATCGAAGGACTCTTTGATTCTGATGGATGAGACAGCTTTGATCGTCAGTGTGAAGAATCGCACAGTCGTGACAGTGATGGATAAAGCCGCACTGAAAGACAATGTGTTTACGAACATCGACAGTACGATAGTGATGTAAGCAGTTTTTGAAAATTTAATAAACAGGGCTGGTCCTCACAAGGAAGCCCTCCAATATATAACAGCCGATCGATTGACGCTGTTCTATGACACGGAGGTCATATGGGTATTCTTTCGTCTTTAATCACCGGTGTATCCGGTTTATCCGCACAAGGTGAAGCATTAGGAGTCACGGCCGATAATATCGCCAACTCCAACACCACTGGTTTTAAAGCCAGCCGGGCGGAGTTCCAAGATATCATTGCTAAGAGCTTAAAAGGCATCTTAGGAGGAAATCAGATCGGTCGCGGGGTTAAAATTGGCGCGGTCAATCCGATCATCGTTCAAGGTAACGTCGATGCGACAGACAAGGTCACGGATCTTGCGATCTCTGGTGATGGTTATTACAAAGTGAAAGGTTCTGACGGAGAATCTTTCACTCGGGATGGATCTTTTCATTTCGACAGAGAAGGTTACTTAACAACAAATGATAATCAAAAAGTTCAAGGCTTTGAAGGCAACGAAAAAGGTCAGATCATTAATAAAGTCGGGGATATTAAATTTCCTCGCGCTCTGACGCCAGCGAAAGCAACAACAGAATTAAAAATGGATTTGAATTTAGATTCGCGAGTTGAAGCGACTAAAAAATTCGATGTCAAAGATCCTTATGCGACATCTCATTATTCAACAGGCGTTGAAATGTATGACTCGCAAGGGAATAAACATCTTGTGACTTATTTCTTTAATAAATCAGCCGATCGCCAATGGGACTACCGTGGGCTTGTGGATGGAAAAGAAGTCACGGGCGCTGAAGACGGTGCGTTGGCACAAGTCTGCCAAGGTAAATTGGAATTTACAGTCGATGGAAAATTACAATCCAATGAACTGACAGATTCTAACTTTAACTTTAAAGGTGGAGCTTTACAGAATCAAAAAATTAAATTGAACTTCGGTGATGCGATCAAAGATGGCGGCAAAGGCATCGATGGTTCCAAACAGTATGGTAAGAACTCAGATCTTATTAACTGGGGACAAGATGGATCTGCTGCAGGAACAATCACTGGTTTATCTTTCAATGACGAAGGAATTTTAACAGCCGTTTATTCGAATGGTCAGTCTCAGGATTTAGCACAGATTGCGTTGGCTAAATTTGAAAATCCAGAAGCGATGTTCAAAGTCGGAAACAACCGATTGAAGGAATCTCGTGATTCAGGATCTTCAGCCTTGGGAGCACCAGGTTCTAACGGTCGCGGAAAAATCTTTGCAAAGTCTTTAGAGCGATCAACAGTTGATCTTGCGTCCGAGTTCGTGCAAATGATTCAAAGTCAGCGAGCCTTCCAAGCGAATGCGAAGACCATCACGACAACGGATGAGTTGCTGAACGAAATTATTCAGTTGAAGAGATAATAATTAGTTAGATTAAATATCATATGACCTAAAGACCTCGGGCCGAGAGAATCCGGGGTCTTTTTTTTATGGGGAGCTAGTGCGCCGTAACTGTTGTGGATTGACTTGCTAGTCCACTTCCACTTGCTGCTGCAGTTAACGAAACTATTCCAGAAATGGTCGCCTTGAAGGCGACATCAACAAAATAGCTGTTGGCCGGAATAGTTGCAGTGCTGGTAGAAAAACAGCTTCCAATCGTGCAAAAATTGCCTTGCGCGGGATAATTCACATTTAGGGTGAGATTTAAAGGTGTCGTCCCGTTTGGAACTGGTGTCCCGTTGCTATTATGTAAAAGAATTCGAAATTTAGAAGGGTAATTAATACTTAAAGTATTCATTCCATAAACTTTAATTATTGCAGGCGTAGAATCATTGGATGTGTCATAAGAAATAGTACTATAACCACTTCTGTAACTA
This sequence comes from Pseudobdellovibrionaceae bacterium, assembly GCA_043779385.1. Taxonomy (GTDB): domain Bacteria; phylum Bdellovibrionota; class Bdellovibrionia; order Bdellovibrionales; family Bdellovibrionaceae; genus JAYWDA01. The sequence continues at coordinate 7,534 of JAYWEU010000137.1, read as the reverse complement.
GACGAAGTGATTTGCAAATTCCCAAAAGTGTTAGCCGTCGGTGTTAACACTTTAAATGAAAGCGTTTTTGTTCCAATGGGAACCGTAAGGAAACCAGTTAAAAGTGTTCCACAATTAGAATCTGCATAAACAGCCAGTTCGGTTGGGTTTGTGACTGTAAAAATATCCGAGTTTGTGCCCAGTTGCGCACTAGAATAATCTTTTAAATTTACATCAAACGGGTAGCAAGTATTTTGGATGACCCGATACGGCGCCAAAATTTCGATATATTTTGCACCGGTAGGCTGAATTGTAAAATTAATTGAAGCAGCGCTCGGGGACAGGGGGCTGCTTAATGCATTCGCGGCAAAGACGTGAGGTTCGGTATTAAACGCAGAGTTAGAAACGCGATAAAAAAGTACAATTTCTTTCTGATTAGCAGGAATTTTCAAAGAGGCAGCCGACAAAGGCGATGACAAGGTTGAGCAATCTGCTGGAGTTGAGTAGAAAATTGGATTAGGCCCAGTTTCTAAAACGCCACTTACCGTGTGACTTAATGAGAATAAAATATCTGAGTAGGTAGTAGTTCTATTTCCATCCGCACTAGTTAAGCCAACGGTTAAACCGATACAACTATTTGGAAGTGACCCGTCGCTAGGCTCCATTTTTTGTAACGTGATCTGTGAAGGAGGCAAAGAATTTGATGATTGATACACTGTAGGTTCCGTTGTGTAAATCCCAGAGGCCCCACGAATTGCGACCTTATAAACATTAGATACTTCAGGCTTCACTCCTAGGGAGTTATAAATTAATTCATCTGCTTGATGTGCATAAATCCAAAAGTTAAAATTACCGTCACTGCAATCAACGTCGTAATTGCCGTACAATCCATTAGCAGACTTCTCAGTATAAAAATAATTGTAAGGACTACCCACAGGCGAATAATATCCGGTGATTGCAGAGGTTGAGCTTGTGGGCACAGCAACCCATGGGCCATCATTAAAAGAAATTTGCAATGTAGTGATGATATTCAAGCATTGGCCTGAAAAAACAGCATATTGATTCGTATCAAAGGTCTGACTAAACGGACTAGCATTTGAAGTTTTCAATTGAACTAAAGTTCCGCTTAAAGCTTGAATGGACGGAATGGCAGCTTTTGAGCATCCAGCCAAAATAAATCCGATAACAACGATTCGGAGAAATCTATTTAACATGGGTAACTGATCGGAAGTTCAAACCCTAGACTAAAGACGCAAGTTGAGGCGTCTCAGATTAAAACACTCAAACGCCCAAATAACTTCTTCTAACCTCATCATTATTCAAAAGCTCCGAGCCCTTGCCTTCAAGCTTAATAGTCCCAGTTTCGATCACATAAGCCCGATGCGAAATCTTTAGCGCCATCCGAGCATTCTGCTCCACCAGTAAAACCGTCATGCCTTCTTGATTCAGCCGAACGATGATTTGAAAAATCTGGGCAACAATCAGCGGGGCTAATCCCAAAGACGGCTCATCTAATAACAGCAACTCGGGCTTACACATCAAAGCTCGACAAATTGCCACCATCTGTTGTTCGCCACCACTTAAAGTTCCCGCCAATTGTTTTTGGCGCTCTTTCACGCGAGGAAAAAGATCATAGCAGTATTCCAGGTCTTTCTTTATTCCGGCGCGATCATTGCGAGAATAAGCGCCAAGTTCCAAATTTTCTAACACCGTCATTTGCGGAAATATTCCGCGGCCCTCAGGCGACTGCGCCATCCCCAATTTAACTCTCAGATGTGACGGGGTTTTCAGCAAATCTTGATCTTTTATTTTAACATCACCTTGAGCCTCGACCAAGCCCGACAGCGCTCTTAATGTTGTCGTTTTGCCAGCACCATTGGCGCCAATCAAAGCCACCACTTCACCTTTAAAAACTTTGAAATCAATTCCGCGCAAAGCTTCAATCGATCCATAAGCAACTTTTAAATTTTTAACGTCTAGTAACGGACTCATACTTCCTCCGCCACGCCTAAATAAGCCTCGATCACTTGCGGTGAATTTTGAATTTGGGAAGCCGTGCCTTCAGCAATTTTTACGCCGTGATCGAGCACAATAATTTTTTCGCAGATGCCCATCACAAGTTTCATATCATGTTCAATCAGCAGCACAGTCAGATTAAAATCTTTACGAACTTGCGCAATCGTTTCCATCAGCTGATGCGTTTCCGAGTGATTCATCCCTGCGGCGGGTTCATCTAATAAAATCATTTTAGGATCCGTGGCTAAAGCACGAATGATTTCAAGTTTTCTTTGCGCGCCGTAGGGCAGTGACGAAGCCTCTGCCAAAGCTTTATCTTCCATGCCAAAAACTTTCAAAAGCTGATAAGCTTTTTCAGTGTTTTGTTTTTCCTGCAAATAAAACTTTTTCGACATCGAAACACAATCCCAAAGACCGTAAGAAACATGTTGATGACATGCGATCAAAATATTTTCTAAGACCGTCAGATTTTTAAACAGCCGAATATTCTGAAAAGTTCGAGTCAATCCCACTTTAGAAATTTGAAAGGGTTTAAGCCCAACGGTTGATTTTCCGCTGACAGTAATATTGCCAGCCGTCGGAAGATAGACGCCGGTGAGTAAATTAAAAACTGTTGTTTTGCCAGCGCCATTAGGGCCGATCAATCCCGCCAGCTGACCTTTTTCAATGGTGAAATTCAAATCAGCAACTGCTTTCAAGCCACCAAATTGAATGGTCAGATTTTCAACCTTAAGAAGAGCGTCGGACATATTTTCTCCAGAAATCAGGGATTTCTTTTTTTCCAAAAAGTCCTTCAGGCCGCACAATCATCACAATAATTAAAATCAGCGAATAAATGACCATGCGCAAATCAACACCAGTGACTTCTTGCACGCTTCTTAATGCTTCAGGCAGCAAGGTCACAATAAACGCGGCAGCTAAAGAGCCAGTCAGACTTCCCATGCCGCCTAAAACCACCATGATCACAGCATTGATACTTAAAATTAGGGAAAATGAATTGGGCGTAATAAAATTATTTACGAATGCAAACAATGAGCCGGCAACACCTGCGAAAAAACTAGAAATTAAAAAAGCTCGCACTTTAACTTTGGTCGAGTTAATTCCCATGGCCTCGGCCGCAATATCATCTTCGCGAATACTTAAAAACGCGCGTCCATGACTGCTATGGCAAATACGCCAGATCACCACAAAGGTAAATAGCAACCAAAAACTGCAGTACAAATAAGTCATTAATCGGCCGGCATCGATACCAGGAATCGAAGGAAGGTTGGGAATGCCCGAATAGCCCCGAGCGCCACCCAAAAACTCTAAATTAATAAAGGCCGATCGAATAATTTCGCCAAATCCTAAAGTGACAATCGCCAAATAATCACCCTTCAGTTTCAAAGACGGTTGTCCTACTAAAAAACCAAATGCGGCGGCGACGCAGCCAGAAAGAATTGTGCTTAATAAAAAGTTTAAGAGAGATAAAGACGGGGGAAAGATCGCCCACTTTGTAGAAACATAGGCCGAGGTATAAGCTCCGATCGCCATAAAACCGGCGTGCCCTAATGAAAACTGTCCTGTGTAACCGTTGACTAAATTAAGGCTAATGGCCATCACACAGTTGATTAGGATAAACAGCGTCATCAGCTGCAAATAAGAATTAAAACCAAAATTGATCACTAAACCAATTAAAAGCATGATCAAAAAAGCCAAAGCGGGATTTTTAAAAGCTTTCATTAAACTTTCTCCGCCGTGTATTTACCTAACAAGCCAGCCGGTCGGTATAATAAAATGGCAATTAAAATTCCAAAGGCTAAGGCATCTCGGTAGCTGCTTGATAAATATCCTGAAACCATTTCTTCCGAAAGACCCATAATTAAGCCACCGATGACCGCACCCATGATGTTTCCTATACCGCCAAGAACCGCGGCCACAAAGGCTTTAAGGCCAATCATCGTACCCATCAAGGGATCAATTTTTGGATATTTCATACCCACTAAAATACTGCCGATCGCAGCTAAGCTTGAGCCAACAATAAAAGTGAAGGTAATAATACGATCTGTGTTAATGCCCAGCATCCGGGCGACAGCGGCATTCTGACTGACGGCCCGCATGGCTTTTCCAACTTTGGTGTGTTGAATTAAAAAATGCAAAGCAAGCATGGCAAAAAGACTGACGCCTAAAACCGTCACATCAAAAATCTTGATCGTCATACTGCCAATATTAAAAATTTCAGCGTCCGTCATGATATCAGGAAAAACTTTGGGGTCAGCGCCAAAAACAACTTGTCCTGTGTATTGAAGAAAAAGACTGACACCAATGGCAGTGATCAAAACATTAATCTTGGGTGCTTTTCTTAAAGGTTTATAAGCCAAGCGTTCGATCAAAACTCCAAGCACACTACAAACGACCATCGATACAAGCATCAAGGTGATCAGCGTGCTTAGGCCTGGATGGTTTTCAATTCCAAACCATTTTGCAACATAGTAAGCCGTAAACGCACCAACCATATAAACATCCGAATGGGCAAAGTTGATCATCTGTAAAATGCCGTACACCATTGTGTAGCCCAAAGCGATCAAAGCATAAATGCTACCTAAATTGACACCATTTAAAATATGCTGAAAAAATTCTTCCATTACAGGGGATTCACCGTGGTCACAAATTTACGTTTTTCATTTTCAATTTGAACGATCACGGCAGGTTTCACTGCATCACGATGTTCATTGATCGAAATTTTTCCAGTCACACCTGGAAAGTCTTTGGTCTTAGCTAACTCATCTCGAATATTCTGCGGATTGACTTCTGTCGTGCGCTCCATAGCAGCCACAAGAATTTTCGCAGCATCGTACCCCAAAGCCGCTAAACCATCAGGCACTTCATTGTATCGCGCTTTAAATTTTTTAATGAAATCCTGCACAGTGGGATCTGTGGACTCTGTCGAGTAGTGATTCGAATAGTAATGGCCATTGATTGCTTCTTTGCCAATTTCATGCAGACGAGTGCTATCCCAGCCATCGCCGCCCAACAGAGGTACTTTTAAACCTAACTGCACCGCTTGACGTGCAATCAAACCCACTTCTGTGTAATAACCTGGAATGAAAATGGCCTCAGGAGATTTGCTTTTCATCTGCGTCAGCTGGGCTTTAAAGTCGATATCTTTTTCTTGATAAGAAAGATCCGTGACGATAGTGCCGCCCATTTTTTTAAAGGACTCAATGAAAGCATCGGCCAGGCCGATCGAGTACAGATTGGCTTTGTCTCGAAAAATCGCGACCTTCTTAATTTTTAGATTTTCCCAGGCAAATTTCGCCATTACAAAACCCTGGAAAGGATCAATAAAACAAACACGAAAAACATAATCCCGGTCTTTCGTGATCGAAGGATTGGTCGAGCTAGGAGTAATGAGAGGAATCTTATACTGCTGAGCAAAAGGCGCCGCAGCTTCTGTTAACGAAGAAGCCACTTCACCGATCACGGCGACGACTTTACTTTGTGTGATCAAACGGGTCACAGCCGCGGCCGCTTCATCTGGTTTTCCTTGATCATCTAAAGTGATCAATTTAATTTTTTTAGCTTTGACGCCACCTTTTTCATTCACTTCATCAAAGGCCATTTTAATGCCTTTGTTCGTCGATAATCCGAAGGTTGCTGTCGAGCCCGTCAAAGACCCGTATTCGCCGACTAAAATTTCATTTTGCGATTTTGTACAGCCCGAAAATATGGCTGAACAAAAAAGACCTAAAAGTCCTACGATACCTAAAAGCTTTTGCGATTGAACGGCCATTCGAAAATCCCCCGAAGAATTATTGAATTCTTTAATCATTCTTATTGCTTAGATATGATCGCAGGGCCTTTGCTAGATGGTCAAAAAAAACCTCAAGCCGCAAGGCGAAATACAGTGTTATCAGGACCGTCTTTCTATAAAACTGAGGGATGAAATTGACGTCCCGTTTGATGATTCAGATCTTAGTCTCCCTCGCCGTCGTGGTCCTGCCGCTCAGTGCCTTCCAGCTTTACTCCTTGTTCAAGTCTTCTTACGAGGAAAGCTATCAAGATAATTTTCAAGTGATTCGGTCTTTTTCGGTGCCTGTCTCAGAGGCTATTTGGAGCTTAGATAAGAACTATATGAAACAACTGACGACGTCTCTTGTCCTCAGTGGATCGATCAATCGGGTTGAGATTTACGACGAAGAGCTTAAGTTATTTACGGCGGCCAGCAAAGCGCAAAATCAGCCCCAAATCATCGTCGATCATGAGCCTCGACTTTTACCTTCCGCCGAGCTCAGTCGACTTCGTTCTGGGCAAAATTCGCTTTATCACGAAAAACCCCAAGGAGCCTACGGTCGTTTGGCGATTCCGATCCTTTCGGCACAAGGGTCTGAGCTCAGACCCAGTTTTCATGGTGTTTTGGCTGTCGAATATTCCTTAAAATCGGTCGATCAAGACATCCTTTATCGAATTCTGCAAAATGCTCTGATGATTGCGATTTTTACGATCGTTGTTTCTTTAATATTATTTTATTCCCTAAAACGTTCGGTGATCACGCCGCTTTTTGATTTACTGAAAGCCATGCGCCTGATGCCAAATGATCGAAGTGTCCGCCTCAGTCCAAAGGCTTCCCATGCCACTGAAATTGTCAGGATCTACGAAACCTTTAATAATATGGTGGATGAGCTCCAGAAAAAAGAAAACGTTATTACAGAACAAAGAAAGCAGATGATTCAATCCAGTAAAATGTCAGCCCTTGGGGAAATGGCCGCCGGTATCGCCCATGAAATTAACAATCCTTTGGCAATTATCGTTGGCTATAATCATATTGTTCGAGAACTCATCAAGCGAGATGAGCCCGACAAGGTTGAAATCACTCGGAACTTAAACAAAATCCAAGAAACCACGGATCGAATTTCAAAAATCATCCAAGGACTTAGAACTTTCTCAAGAAACACAACCAATGATCCTCGAAAATGGGTTTCGTTCAAAGTTATTTTGGAAAACACACTTGAGTTTTGTTCGCAGCGATTCAAGAATCATGGAATCAATTTGATTTTGGACCCAGTCCCAACTGTCGATGTATTTTGCCGTGATTCGCAAATGATTCAAGTCCTCTTGAATCTGCTGAACAACGCCTTTGATGCGGTTCAAGAGCATGTCGACGAATCTTGGATACGCATTAGCTTTTCTCACACGAAGGAAATGCTCAGTATTCAAGTCACCGATTCAGGTCCGGGAATTCCCGCCGTTGTCGCTGAAAAAGTCATGCAACCTTTTTTTACCACCAAAGAAGTAGGAAAGGGGACCGGCTTGGGGCTTAGTATTTCAAGGGGCATCATTGAAGAGCATGGCGGTCACCTGAAATTCAATCGACAAAGCCCCCACACGCAGTTCGTCATTGAAATTCCCCAGCATTTATTCCGAGATTTTCAAGGTAAGAAAGCTCAAGTATTAAGTCTTTGAAACTGCCCCACTTGAGTGTGCTTACTTCAACTCGCGCGTCGAAAAAGATCAGTTTTTCTATAGTCTTATCTTCTCCTTGCGACCTTACGAATTCCTA
>JAYWEU010000136.1:0-1852 GCA_043779385.1 Pseudobdellovibrionaceae bacterium | reverse complement strand
AATCAAGATCGATGTTCTGGCCGGCCAATTGACTGTAAGTTAAATTAATCACCTGAGAGCCAACGCCAGAATAATAAAAAGAATAAAAGTCGTTAGATTTCAACCAATTCGAATGCGAGTAGCCATAAGAATCGTAATAATCAGCAACGGGAGTTAAGGCCTTGGGATACTTTGCGCAAGCCGGGGATTTTGTGACGGCGTCGGCAAAATCTTTTCGACTGAAGTTCTGCTGTTCATCAGACAAGACGTTCGTGTTCCAAGTATTTTGGTCAGTCGCGTTTAAGCCACTGTAAAAATATTCATCAAAGAAGCCTATGCTTCGAAACAAAGTCACACTGGATGTGCCAAAGCCCGAGGCCGCAGAGGTAAAAGCATTCCAGATATTCAGAAATGGAAGGGCTGCGGCTTTAAGGCCCGTCGTTGAGCTTGCGGGACTGCGAGTGGTTTTAAAAAGAGTTCTTGAAATTGAAAGTTCTCGAAAGGTTCCCTCGCCAGGCGACGAAACTCTATCGTAAGACGCCAAGCCGCCGTCTTCGCCAAGATTTACTTTAAAGCCCAAGCCTGCAGAAGCGCCACTTCCCTCAACACTGTCGCCACGGAAGCCAATCGTATCTACATAATAACCTGCGGTGTAGTAGCGTCCATTTTCTAATTGGGCCTGCAGATAATTGGCCCAACCCTCAGACCAAGCAAGGCGTGGATCGATCAAGCTGTTTCCATTGTGGGATCCACCAGGCGACTCTGAGCGGCCGTAAACATCTTCAAGAAAATGACTGTACTCATGAACAATCACGGCAGCATCGAAATGATCCGTGTCTGTATTTTTAACATCACCGTTATTGCCACCCAAAATATAAAGCTTTCGGTCGCCGTTAACATAGAAAGAAGCTAAAGAGTTAGGCGAACCAAAATAGGAGTAAGGATTAAAGCCGGCTTTCCAATAGGCCTGAACTTTTGGAGCCACGAACGTGGCATCGCTGATCAATGTTCGGATTCGCTCATTAGCGTATAAGATATTATCAAAAATAAAAAAGGCTCCGCCAACCACTTTAGCAGATTGCGAAACTCTGGCATAAGCACTTAATGTCCCAACAGGCACGGACGCGCTGGCTGAAGCGACTGAAAAGCTTGCAGTGATACTGTACGGTGCGCTTGAGTAAATATCTTCTAGGACGCTGGCGTTAACTTCGGCTGAACCCGTTGCGGAGCGTGAATAAACCGCGACATTATAGTTGCCGACAATTTTAGGAATTTGCAGGGAAAAATTTCCGCCGCCATCAGTTTTTCCACATTGAATAACTGTTCCTGCGCTATCTAAAACAGCAACTTCCGCATAACGAATAAACGCCGACACAGGGTCGCCATAAAGTCCTTGCGTTGAGGCCGCGCCACCAATGTTTGTTGGCCGGAAGTAATAGTCAGCATGACCAGAAATCGCAATTGGATTTGTAATGGGGGCGCGGGGAGAGCAGTTTGCTGGCTCGGGTCCGGCTGAAAGACCAGAAGCTCCAGCGGAGTTTACGGGGGCGACTAAGGGCCCGCAACCCAGAAATGTGCTCGTAAGTAACACAGACAAAAACAAAGATCCTGTCTTTGAAATATTCTTTAAAATAAACCGCGAAGGCGCTAGTCTTTTGCCCATAAAAACTTATCGGACCAAAGTACTTAGGACTAAACGGTAGTCTGTGCCTTATTATGAGAGAACAAAAGATTCTCAGTTTGAGACGAAAAAAGGCAAAAAAAAGGCCCGATCGGAAACTCTGAAAGTAAACCTCTAGTGCTAAAGTGGGTGGCCATGATAACAACTTTAGGCTTCCCACTACGAGGTGGGCTTGCACACCATTGTCAGGGA
>JAYWEU010000135.1:0-5077 GCA_043779385.1 Pseudobdellovibrionaceae bacterium | reverse complement strand
CGGTGAATTTTTGTCAGAGGACTAATTTCCACTGGATGATCCATAACAAAAGTCGGCTGCCACAGATGCTCTTCGGCAGTCAGTTCGAAAAGGGCCATCAGCATTTCGCCCTTGCTTGCGGAAGCTTCCAATTTAGAACCCTTTTCTTTGCATTTTTTAAATAATTCTTTTTCATCAATCGTATCAGGATCAATCCCTGCATATTGTTTTAATCCATCCATCACAGTCAGTCGTCGCCATGGGGGCGAAAAATCAATTTCTTTTTCTTGGAAAGTGACCTTATAGCTGCCGCAAACTTCTTTGACCATCGACGACACTAATTCTTCGAACTGTATCATTTGATGATTGTAGTCGGTGTAAGCCTCATACCATTCGACTAAGGTGAATTCTGGATTATGAGTGCGATCAATTCCTTCATTCCGAAAAACTTTACCGATGTCGTAAACTTTTTCAAAACCACCAACGATCAGGCGCTTTAAATAAAGCTCGGGTGAAATACGCATATAAAGTCGCATGTCCAAAGCTCGATGATGAGTGGTGAATGGATGCGCGGCCGCTCCCCCGTAAATGGGTTGCAAGATCGGTGTTTCCACTTCCATAAATCCACGGGAATCCAAAAAATTTCGGATGAATTTTATAATCCGTGACCGCGTGATAAAAACTTTCATCGATTCTCGGTCGGAAATTAAATCTAAATGGCGATGCCGATATTTAATTTCAATATCTTGAATGCCATGAAATTTTTCTGGCAAAGGCTCAATGGTTTTTGTCAGCATTTCAAAAGAGCGAGCGTACAAAGACAGCTCGCCTTTTTGAGTTTTAAACACATAACCTTCGACGCCGACAATATCGCCAAGGTCTGTCAGCTGAAAAGCGTCTCTTTGTTTTTCAGGAAGTTCTTCCAGCTTAATATAAATTTGCAAAGGTCCACTTTGATCCATCAAATTAAAAAACACGGCTTTTCCCATGGATCTTAAAGTCATAATCCGGCCCGCTAATTTAAAACTGGTCTCGGGCTTTTTATCTCCGGCCTGAGTTTCACCATCAAACTTGGCCAAAATATCAGCTGTGTTTGAAGTTCGCTCAAAGCTGTAGGGATAAGGATTGATGCCCTTCTCCCTGAGCGCGTGAAGCTTTTTTCTTTTCTCAGCCCGCAGCGGATTTTCGTGGATGTCAGACATTAAAGTTTTTTCCCAGCAAATGCATCCATCACATCTTTTAACAAAGTGATGGCTTCGGCTTTTGGCCGTTGGAACGCATTTCGTCCCATGATGCTACCGAACGCTCCCCCTTGGGCTAATTCTGAAACTTCTTTCAAAAGTTCTTCTGTGGTTTTTGCGTCTCCGCCAGAAAAAATCACAATTCGACGACCATTAAAACAAGACTGCACAACATGACGGGCGCGATCGGCCATCGTTGTGACTTTAATGCCTTGTTGTAGATAAACTTTTTTCGCTGCTTCTTGTTCCAAATGGGCGGTCGGAGGTTTTACTTTGATAATGTGCGCGCCCAACTGAGCCGCAACATGAGCCGCGTAGGCGATGACATCAATTCCCGTTTCACCTTCTTTAGAAAGTTGTTCGCCGCGAGGATACGACCAAATAATCACAGCTAGGCCTGCTTCTTTAGCGTATCTGCTGATTTGAGCAATTTCTTCGTACATTTCTTTGCGATCAGAACTGCCAGGATAAATCGTAAAACCAATACCGCCGCAGCCTAAGCGGAGGGCGTCATCGACCGATGAAGTCACAGCAGAAATAGGGCTTTTGTTGGTGAACAAAGTTTCCGAGTTATTGACCTTTAGGATCAAAGGAATTTCACCCGCATAATCACGCGCCACAGCTTCGATAAAACCCAAAGGCGCTGCGTAAGCATTACAGCCAGATTCAATGGCAAGTTCGATGTGGTAGCTGGGGTCATAGCCATCGGGATTTTTTCCAAAGGACCGTGCTGGTCCGTGCTCAAAACCTTGATCGACTGGCAAAATCACCATTTTACCAGTCCCTGCCAGGCGACCGTGGTTCATAATTCGAGCTAAATTAGCCAATGATCCTGGGTTGTCAGATCCGTACCAGCTTAAAATTTCACGCACCCTTGGGGTCATCTTGAGGCTCCTCTAAAATAGTTGATTTTTGTCGGCGAACCAAAAATTAGTCACTTTCCTGCTCTCTGGCAACTACTTGAGGCTTTTAACACGCTTGGCAGAACCCCTTTCTTGGGTGTATCTTCGGAACCTCGATCAAGGAGCCCCCATGTCTGAAACTCAAGCCCACAGCCAGGTCGCGATTGAAACAACGCCCAATCCATCGACTTTGAAATTTAAGTTTCAATTTCAGGTGACCAATGATGGCTTTGAGTGCCCAACGATCAAAGAGACCGAGCGCTCACCGCTGGCTGCCAAAATTTTTGGCTTTCCATGGACGGCCAGCGTTTATATTGGAACTGACTTTATCACGGTGACAAAACAAGATTGGGTCGAATGGCCCTATTTGGCAGAGCCCCTGGCCGGTTTGATTCAAGAACATATCGACAGTGGCGAAGCGATTGCCCTTCAGGCCGTGGTCTCTGAGACCGAGCCCCATGAAAATGACTCGGCCGTTGTTCGACAGATTAAAAATGTCATCAATACAGAGATTCGCCCTGTCGTTGCTTTAGATGGGGGCGATATTGTTTTTAGCAAATACGAAGATCATGTGGTTTATTTGCATATGAAAGGCGCTTGCGCTGGTTGCCCAAGTTCAACGGCCACTTTAAAAGAAGGCATCGAAGTGCGCTTGAAAGAAGCCATTCCAGAAATTCGCGAAGTCGTCTCGATCTAAGGTTTTAGATCGAACCAAAAATTAACGCCGTTTCCAGAAAAGACAAAGCCCCGGTCAATCACTGTTTGAACACCCGCCACCGACTGCCGAGTCCAGCGAAAAAGGTTCAGATCAAAAATCAAAGCGGCCGGCCCTTCAGGATTTTTAAAACTTCGAACGATAAGGCCATCACCTGAAACAGTAAAACCCCACTCTGGAAGCAGCGGTGCCCCCAATGGATTCAGCGATGGACCTTCGTAATAAGTCTGAGTGCCGTCTAAATTCCTGATTCTTATTTTTTGATTTTTCAGAAGGGTCATCACCCAATGATCACCGCTTGAAAACGAAAATCGCTCTTCATCTTTTAAAAGCAACTCATCCTGCAAAGACTCGCCTTGAAAATGAGCCTGGCGAGCTTTCCCGTTGTAGTCATAGCTGTAAAAAATGATTCGTGGACCCGTTGCGGTGACATAATCGCCCATTTTCTGCGAATGAATGATCTTATAATCTGAGCTTAAGTTCAGAAGGTAACCTCCGCGACTGAGCCCCAAAGCCCCGGCTGGCGGCACATTGACCACCGCAAGACTCAGTTGATCGCTCCAGGAAACGACACCGCCCGGAGCATTAAAAACAGAAACTTGGCCCGTGCCTTTCTGGACAATCAAATAATTTCCAGGATTAAGATCCGTGACGAAGATAAAAACTTTTGAATTTTCAAAAACTAGATTTCGCAGAACTGTCCCATCAAATCCAGGCTCCAAAATGGGGGTCATGGCAGGCTGCGACCCTTTTAAATCCAAATACTGCCAACCAGAGGTGCCCTCGACCATGAAAAGCAAATCTTTTTGAAAGGGAATTATTTTCTTAAAGGATTCCTGCCAAATATTTTGTAAAGATCCACTTCCCAACGAGGCTTTTAAAATTGTCTGACCATCGATCAGGATCAAATCATCAGACCCTGCCAAAAATAAGTTGGTTATTTTCTTTAACGTCGTCGGAAATAAATCCATCTTTTGCTTGAAAAAATCAAAGCGTAAAAGTTGTTGATCGAAGGTGGCGTAGCCCACTGATTTTTTTCGATCAAACAGTTGCCACTGAAAACCAGCCGGCAGCGCAACCTCTTGCAAACCTTGTTGGCTGATCGGACCCATACGAACAATATCAAGGCGGTCTTTAATCCATCCTATTCCATCTTTTGAAACTTGGATTTCACGAAGGCCTGCAAGATCTTGAAAAAGAGCTTTCGACTGCAGGGCGCCCCACTGATTCGCCTGACTTTGCTTTGGATCTGAATTCAGCCAAAATGCCTGGCTTAACCATTCTTTTAATTTTTTTGTTTCATTCAAAATCTGCAACGGCAATTCCATTTGGTCTTGAAATATCCGGCATGAGCTAGCCTCAGCCATTTCACAATAAAACCTAGCCAAAGCATTATTTTTTCTTAAAAGCTGATCGGTTGCCAATTCTATTTTTCGATGACGATTTTCATAGGCCGCCTTCACATCATTTTTAATTTTTTGGGCGATAACAAGCGCATCTAAACCCCATCTTGTGGCCACATCCTGGCGGGGATCCGATGAATAAAAAGCAGCATCCCAAGTAAAAAGTATTTGCTTCAAAGAATACTGATTCCCTTTCAAATTTAAATAAATTTGACCTTGCTCGGCTTTAAAGAAATCTTCTATTTCTTTTTTTAAATCCGCATTAAAAGGCAAATTGGTGATATTTCTTAGTTGTTGAATCAGCGCGGCCAGCTGCGAATCCCGTGAAGGTGTGCTCCAGTCCTCAAAGCCTTGACTGCCTTCAGGGCAAGAGCTGTGCCCACAAGCTTGGTAGCCGTCTTCGACAATTTGGGCACGAAGCTGTAATGAATTTTTTAAATCAGCTAATCCACTTTTTAAAATTTGCAAAAAATTTAAATCAGGCTGAAGGCGCAACATCACTTCCTGTCCAAAGGAGGTGTCTTCATTACGAATAAAATCTGGGGCATATTGTTGCAAAGAATAACCAGGCATCGATGCCGCGGCTTTAAGAGTGTATTGCGCGCCTGATACAACCGGCCATAGAATTTTAAGAAATCCGGAAGCCCCCGGCTCAGGATCACGATAAGCCCAGAAAAGGGACTCATTCAGATCCCGCACTTTTCGCGGCGTCGTGGATTGCAGAATCATCAGAGGCAAGGTGTTTTTCGCAAGGCTGACATGATGAACCAACTGCGTGTGTCCCGAAGCTTCGTGCAAATTCAGGTAATGAGTGCCGGCTAAAAATCGGCCGGGTGC
>JAYWEU010000134.1:0-5090 GCA_043779385.1 Pseudobdellovibrionaceae bacterium | reverse complement strand
TATCCGCTTGCCAAAATTATTCTGAAAACAGCTTGGCCGGCGATAAGGCAAGCTTAGTGAAATGCCCTGCCAACGGCTGCGCCAGTGCCTTAGCAGATAGCAACGAATTAAGCATTTCGTGGGCTGGGAAAAGCACCATCGTGACTTCAATCAGTGATAAAAGTGTCCAATTAGGCGGGGATTGCTATCCTTCCACCTACCCCAATAACCGCATTGATGTCCAAGTCAGGAATTCTGCAACCAATCAAACCGTGAATGCTATTCCCTACAGTCCCAGTCTTATTTCGGCAACGACCATTCAGTGTGAAAAGGGCCGTTATAATATTCTTCTGGATACTAGCGCTCTTCCTATGAATAACGTTTACAGGGTTAGTTTGACCTTGGTGGGAATTGAAAACGGAATCGAACATGCCGGTGGAATCAATTCAGCCACATTAGCGATCTCTCGTTAATGAGTTGATTGATCGATTTTGACTTGCTTAAGCTCTTCAAGACTAAGACTTTTTGCTTTTCTTAGGTGGGATAAATCCAGATCTCTGACATAAATTGCTTTCTTTTTTCGCGGAAAAGATAGGTCATCTAAAGTTTTTAATGTGCTTGCGAGGGGTAATGACCTGACCCACTTTATCTGCAGATCTGCATCGGTCAGGGCTTCGATCAATTTTAAAGTTATTTTTCGCGAAGGACTGTGTCTTGGTGTGCAAAAGCTCCACACATACAGGCTTGTAAAGTCATAATTGCTGGGGCTGAGTTTATTTTTTTCATCTTCGTCGAGATGTGAAATTTCAAAAACAGATTCCATTGAATCGAAGTTGGGCAGGGTTTTAAAAAATTCTAAAGGTCGAAGCTGTCTAGAGCTAATATTAAGTTCAGAAGCCTTTGTCGTAAAATAGTCCCAGTCATTCAGAAAATAAAATATCTTTCCTAAATTAGCAGAAGCTTTTGTCGCGGGCTCATGCGCGGACTCATACAGATGGGTGACCATCCAAAAAATAGGAGCGCCGTATATTTTTGCTTGCGAGGTTTGCAAGAAATCAGCAGAAATTCTTTCACTCAAGAAATCCTTCAATGGATTTAGATTCGACATTTGGTGGGCCATATTGGCGGGTCCGATCCAATGATCCGGGACAAGTGCTAAATGATATCCAGGCGATGTGATCGAGCGAATATTAAATTCCTCCCGATCATGAACGACTAAAACTTTAATTTGAATATTCAGTTTTCTTTCAAGTTCTTGGCGAATCGTCAGTGGCATTAACAGATCACTGGATAGAAGGATTTCAACCTCGGCAGGTCCACCAAAAAACGAGGTCCCTGCATCAGCTGCGGAATTACCCTTAAGGTATCCCGCACCCAAGCAAGCCATTAGAAAAAAGAGCCACAGGGCCAGCTCTTTACGCATATTGATTAAAAAGTTTCATCAAAGGCGACTTGGCCAGAAACTCCCATTTGATAAGCAGAAACCCTGCGTTCGAAAAAGTTCGCAAGCTCTTGCATATCTTGCAGTTCCATAAAGCCAAAAGGATTTCGAACATTAAATCGTGGCGCAATATGCAAAGATTCCAGTCGCTGATCAGCAACGAATTCTAAATACTGCCGCATGTCTTTTAAACTCATGCCGGCCACACCGTGCTCTAGAATATCCTCTGCAAAAGCCATTTCACATTCAATGGCATCTTCCATCATCTGAACAACCATATCATTCATCTGTTCATTGAAAAGACTAGGCTCTTCTTTACGGGCTGTTTGAATCACTTCATTAGCAAAGGCAATATGCATGCTTTCATCACGAAAAACCCAATTGGTTCCCGTCGCAAGTCCTGCTAGTAAGCCTTTAGAGCGTAAAAAATAAACATAGGCAAAGGCCGCAAAGAAAAATAGACCTTCAATGCAAGTCGCAAAACAAATGACGTTCATTAAAAACTTTCGACGATCTTCGGGCGTTTCTAAAGAGTCCAAAGTATTGATTGAATCCATCCATTTAAAACAGAATTGGGCTTTTTTCTGAATCGAAGGAATGCTTTCGACCGCTTTGAAGGCCAAAGCCCTTTCATCGGGATGTGGAATATAGGTGTCTAGAAGTGTTAAGTAAAACTGCACATGTAAGGCCTCTTCGTAAAGCTGCCTTGATAAGTACAAACGCGCTTCCGGAGAATTGATATGCTTATACAAATTCAACACTAAATTATTTCCGACGATGGAATCTCCGGTCGCAAAAAAAGCCACAAGGCGGCTGATTAAATGTTTTTCAGACGGAGTCATTTTCGTGTTTAAATCCACAAGATCCGTCGAGAAATCCACTTCATCGACAGTCCACGTGTTTTTAATGCCATTTTTATACATCTCAAAAAAAATGGGGTATTTCATAGGTCTTAAGGTTAAATCAAATCCCGGGTCTAAAATCATTTTGCCTCCTTCATAGTGGCTCCTGTGCCTTCAGGGACAGGTCATCAAAAAATAAATCAATCCTACTGACAGGCTTCGCAGGCTTCTGGATTGTCCAGACTGCAAGCGATCACTTCTGAATCTGAATAAGCTTTTTTATCAGCCGTTTCTTTCATCAAGAGTTCACTGGCAGCAGTGGCTTCTGGAGAAGCTGTCGCTGCTTTTTTGACTGTTGTCTTTGCAATCGCCGTGGCTGGTCTAGAGCGCAGATAATAAGTCGTTTTTATTCCTCGCTTCCAAGCATACATGTACATGGAAGACAGTTTTCCAATCGTAGGACTTTCCATAAATAAATTTAAACTTTGCGACTGATCAATAAAGGGTCCGCGATCGGCGGCCATTTCAATCAGTCCCTTCATGGGCACTTCCCAGACGGTCCTGTATAAAGTTTTTAAATCCTGCGGAATCTCTGCAATATCTTGGATGGATCCTTCAAAGCCTTTGATTTGATTTCTAAGCTCTTCACTCCAAAGCCCTAAGGCTTTTAAATCCAAAACCAAATTACGATTGATCTGCAAGAACTCGCCGCTTAAAGTTTCCCGTTTAAATAAATTCGATACCTGGGGTTCGGTGGCCTCGTAACAACCAACGATCGACGCGATGGTGGCTGTTGGAGCAATAGCGATCAGTAAAGAATTTCTTAAACCAAATCGAGCCATTCGTTCTTTCAATTGATTCCACTTTAAAGTGTTGTGTGGAGTCACATTCCAAAGATCGAATTGCAAAAGACCACGACTGGCACGTGTTTCTTTGTAAGCTTCGTGCGGACCC
The DNA here is from genome assembly GCA_043779385.1 of Pseudobdellovibrionaceae bacterium. Classification (GTDB taxonomy): domain Bacteria; phylum Bdellovibrionota; class Bdellovibrionia; order Bdellovibrionales; family Bdellovibrionaceae; genus JAYWDA01. The sequence continues at coordinate 1,874 of JAYWEU010000134.1, read as the reverse complement.
ATTTTTTCTGCAAGGTCCACCGAAGTTGACACCGCATGATAATAAATTTCTTCTTGGATTCGAGCCGACAGGGCCCGTGCTTCATCGCAATCAAAAGGTAATTTTAGCAAAAAGAAAGCATCCTGAAGTCCCATCACGCCAAGGCCCACAGGGCGCCATTTGCTATTGGATGATTGGGCTGTATCAATGGGGTAAAAATTGATATCGATGACGCGATCTAAATATTTCACCGCCGTTCGAACCGTTCGACCCAATTTTTCAAAATCAAATTCACCGTTTAAAACATGTCTGGCTAAATTGACAGAGCCTAAGTTGCAAACGGCCGTTTCCTTATCGGAAGTGACTTCTAAAATTTCGGTGCAAAGATTCGATAAATGGATCACATTTTCTGGCGAGCCCGTTTGGTTCGCCTTCTGGTTAGAAGCGTCCTTGAAGGTCATCCAACCATTGCCAGTCTGAGCCAATGTTTTCATCATTCGCACATATAAATCACGAGCCTTTAGTTGCTTCAGGAAAAGCTTTTTTTCTTCGGCTTCAACGTAGGCTTTTTCAAACTCGGGTCCATAAAGTTCAACAAATTGGGGAACAATGCGCGGATCAAACAGCGACCACATGGCATCTTCTTCGACCCGTTTCATAAACAGATCAGGAATCCAGTTGGCTAAATTTAAGTTGTGGGCGCGTTTGGCTTCGTCGCCTGTATTATCGCGAAGCTCTAAAAATTCTTCAATATCAGCATGCCAAGACTCTAGATAAACACAAGCAGCACCTTTTCGTTTTCCACCTTGATTGACGGCGGCGACCGAGCTGTCCAAAGTTTTTAACCAAGGCACAATGCCGTTGGAATGCCCATTGGTTCCTTGAATCAAAGAGCCGCGCGAACGAACTTTTGAAAATGCCACGCCAATGCCACCAGCAAATTTTGAAAGCATCGCAATATCAGTGTATTTGTCGTAGATAGCGCGCAAATCATCTTTCGGCGAATCCAAAAGGTAACAAGAGCTCATTTGCGGTCTTAAAGTCCCCGAATTAAAAAGTGTCGGCGTCGATGGCATGTATTCATGGGAAGAGATCAATCGATAGAACTCGATCGCTTCTTCCACCGTTTGAGCTAAGCCACAAGCCACTCGCATAAAAAAGTATTGTGGTGTTTCAAAAACTTGGCGGCTGGTTGGATTTTTTAAAAGATATCGATCATAGACTGTTCGAAGGCCAAAATATTCAAAACGGTCCGTGCGGTAGGGCTCAATGGCGGCACAAAGAACGGCTTTATTGGTGTCGACAAAGGTCAAAAGCAATTCTGATAAAATGCCAGCCTTGAATCCGACATTCACAGCATCCGCAAAAGAGTGAATTTTTTGTGAGCGAACTTCCTCATCTATATATGTGGCCAGCAAACGGGACGCGAGCTTTGAGTATTCGGGCTCTTCACTGGTTAAAAGCGAAGCTGTTTGAATACATAAGTTATCCAGCTCTTTCGTGCTGGCGCCGTCGTAAAGACCGCTGATCGCCTTGGTCGCCACTCGCAGGGGATCGACTTGTGTCAGTCCCTGGCAGCAATGGGTCACACGCTCGACGATTTTAGTGACGTCGACGGGTTCCATGGTTCCATCGCGTTTCATGACCCGCATCACAGGCGTATTATAAGAGCGGCGGCCATGATCTTCATTCATTTGCATTTGGTCCTTCATTCATTCCCCTCAATCGATAAAATATTTGCGTAAAATTTGGTCAAAAGAGCCCCCCGAAAAACCCCCGCGTTTTTCGAAAAACGAGCTTTGTAACTAAAACTCTCAGTGGCAAAGCTGTCTAGCTTAAAGTCTAGTTTGCCTCACCTCGACTTATTTTTCTTGTCAGTGTATGGGATTGAATCT
>JAYWEU010000133.1:0-13424 GCA_043779385.1 Pseudobdellovibrionaceae bacterium | reverse complement strand
GTTACCGTTTATTTTTATTTCTCTGCTTCTTTTTCTTCTTTTGAATTCTTTTTGCGTGGTGACGAGCGCCTTTTTTACGAGTCTTGCGCATCACTTTTCTTTTTTCAGCCATAAATTCTCCCTATTTCTTGTTAACATTCAATAAAGCTGCAAATGGATTATTAAAAGGTGACGACGGTGTTCTTGCTCCTGGACGACTGCCGCTATTGCTGCCACTTGGCTGTGGACGCTGACCCGCTTGCGGCCGAGTGCCCGGCGCTGCCGGTCTTGGCCCATCGGTTCGAGCTTCTTTACTTGGCTCAGGCCGAGGAGGTTTCGGAGCTTCTTTTTTCGCGGTAGAACCTTTGGTTCGAGCGGATTTTTGACCCGCGGCTTTTTTGCCCGCTGATTTTTCAGCTGGTGCGCGCTCGACATGTTCAGCCGCCGAGTCTAATTTCATCGTTAAAGAAATTTGATTTTTATCGGTATCGACTTTTAACACCTTAATAGTGACTTGATCGCCTGGGTTTACGACTTTACGAGGATCATCAACAAATTTATGCGCTAGTTCCGAAATATGAACCAAGCCATCTTGATGAACGCCGATATCGATAAAGGCTCCAAAGTTAGTCACGTTGGTGACGATTCCAGGGCAAATCATATCGGGCTTTAAATCTTTCACTTCAAAAATATCATCACGAAATTGAAAGGCTTTAAATGCATCGCGCGGATCACGTCCTGGTTTTTCAAGTTCCTTAACCACATCGTCAAAAGTAAATTCACCGATGAGTTTGGCCCATTTCGTTCGGCCTTCTAAAAGCTTCTTAGCGCCCTGACCGATCAGCTCCGAAACATTGGCATTCAATTCAACAGCCATATCGCGAACGGCTTGATATCTTTCAGGATGAATTCCTGTTGAATCTAAAACACTTTTGCCGTTAAAAATTCTTAAGAATCCTGCGGCTTGCTCGTAAGACTTCGTTGAAAACTTAGGAACTTTTAAAAGCTCGGCACGATCTTGAAATAAACCTTTTGATTTTCGAAACTCAACTAAACTTTGTGCTAAAGCCGGACCAATTCCAGAAACATGCGATAATAGTGGTGCTGAAGCCGTATTTAAATCGACACCGACTTGATTCACACAACTTTCAACGACAAATTCTAACGATTTTTTTAACGACGGCTGACTGACATCATGTTGGTATTGCCCAACGCCGATGGATTTAGGATCAATTTTTACAAGCTCAGCCAAAGGATCTTGTAATCTTCGTGCAATGGAAATCGCGCCCCGAACCGTAATATCAAGATCAGGAAATTCTTCCCGCGCAATATCTGAGGCTGAATAAACAGACGCACCTGATTCGTTCACCATCACAACGGGAATTGGCGAACCAATATCTTTTAAAATTTTTCGTAAGAAAATTTCTGTCTGGCGTCCAGCTGTGCCATTTCCGACAGCCACCGCTTGAATCTGAATTTGCTTTAACACTTCAGAAAAAAGTGCTTTTGCTTTCGCATCAGCTCCGTCGCCGTTAATATGCAAAACTGTATGCGAAATAAACTGACCGGCTTTATCAATCAAAGCAACTTTGCAGCCTGTTCGAACGCCGGGATCGACTCCCAAAACAACTTTTGGCCCGTACGGGGATGCCAGCAAAAGTCTTCGCACATTTTCTGCAAAAACTTTGATCGCATCTTCATCGCCTTTTTCTTTTAATGCGCGGTGAACTTCGTTACAGACAGAGGGAATCACATAAATGGCTAACGCTGTTTTTGCGCATGCCTTTAAATACATGCCGATGGAGGTGTCAGGCGTTGATGTCGAAAATCGTTCGTACATCTGAAGAAGTTGTTCTTCTTCGCCTTTGATATCGACAGAAAGTTCTTCTTCCTGCCAGCCCCGGCGCATCGCCATGTATCTGTGGCTGGCTTTAGAATCTAATAAAGTCTTCACAGGCTCTTCAAACTCTTTATACATTTCGTATTTCGAGTGCGGCTTATAACCTTTAGCCGCTTTTGAAATAATTCGACCTTTTTCAAAGTAATTATTTCGAACGGTTAAACGAAGCTCAGGGTCATTGGATATTTTTTCAACTAAAATATCCTGAGCCCCTTTAAGAGCTTCATCATAAGTCTGAATTTTATGAGCTAAATTAATATAATTTTTAGCTTTGGTTTCAAAAGGCATTTCATCTTGGATCAAGCCATGACCCATATCCCAGATCCAGTTGGCCAAGGGCTCAAGCCCTGCATCTCGGGCGATGGTGGCTTTGGTTTTTTTCTTCTTTTTAAACGGACGATAGATCTCTTCTAATTCGCCCAAATCCCATGACACATCGATACGCTTTTTGATGTCAGCGCTTAAGTTTCCTTGATCAGAAATCTCTTTGAGTAAAAAGACTTTTCGTTTAACGATTTCATTAAAGTTTTCGAAGCCATCGATGATGGATTTAATTTGAACTTCATCCAGATTTCCAGTTTTTTCTTTTCGATACCTGGCGATGAAGGGAACAGTGCCGCCTTCTGCAGATAAATCTAAAACCGCTTGGACGGACTTACCAGAAACTTGGGGAACCACTCGATTCAAAAAACTGAGCAGAGCTTGATCCATAAAAACCTCAAATATTTATTTTTGGGAAAGTCCGCACTTGAGCTGGCATTATTTGTGACGGTACATAATCAAACCGTGGGTGGTGTCATATGGTGAAACCCCCACAGTGACTCGGTCACCAACGACAACGCGAATATTAAAGCGTCGCATTTTTCCACAGAGCTTTGCCGAGATCTCTACAGTGTTGTCCAATTGGACTTTGTAAAGACCACCCGCAAGAGCGTCCACTACTTTACCATCTATTTGTGCTAAATCGTCTTTGGCCATGCAAGTAAATTTGTAGGTTAGATTCTTGGATGAAGCAACCCTTATCTATTGTAGTTGCTAATGAGAATGCGCTTTCCGTCGCGAAACAGAACTTCCAAACGATCATTATCATTAGAAAGAATCCATCCCCAGCCTAAAATCTTATGCTGCAAGGGCTGGGCAGCTGCAAAAGTCGCTTTCATATCATAGGTTTGAGCTTTATCTGTTTTATGCTTTTCATGAAATTCATTCCACCGACGCTCTTCTTCATTTAGGGCCGCTTTATCAGCATTAATTTTAGCTTGTTCTGATTTTTTAAGTTTTGGAACCTTGGCAGGCTTCGGCTCGGGCGGTGCTTTAGCCTCAACCACTTTTTCAGCGACAGAAGCTGCTTTGACTTCTGCAGGGATTTCTTTTTTTGCCCCTTTTTTAGGATCTTTTTGAGTCTCTAAAATCGACTTAGCGGGCAAAGCCGCTTTAGACACAACCGCAGCTGATTTTTTTGGAGGAGTTTCTTTCTTAGCTTTCGGAGCCGGCTTTGCGGCCGCTTTCTTAGCTACAACCGGTTTTTTTGCCACCGCTGGTTTCTTAGCCGAACTTTTTTTTGCAGATGCAGCCGCCTTTTTTGCCATCGACGCCCTCCTCCGAGTTTGGTTTAATGGTGATTATACGTTTCATCTATACTAACTTTATGGACGTTGTAACAAGATTCTAGAGGATTTATCGCGTAGCATTAGCAAAGTCCTTTACGAAAGTAGGCCCATGAAAGCGTCCCAGATTCAAAAACTCAATCCTGACTTGATTCAATTCGTCGCCGGCAGCGAAAATGCTCAAGCTGTCTCCGTCCATCCTCCTGAAACCGCCGAAAAAGGTTCCTTGGTTTTTGTCTCTAGCCAGGAATTATTATCTGAAGCCCTCTCTCGCAAAGCGACCATCATCATTGCAACCTTCGAACTTGATCCAAAGGCGACTCCCCTAGGCCCCGATCAAGCCTTGTTTAAAACAAAAAAAATGAATTTAGCGATGAGCTGGATTTTTCCCTTATTTGATGACAAAAAAGAACGCTTTCAATGGGGCGCCGATAAGCATGCCTCTGCTTTTGTCGATTCCACCGCCCAACTGGGCGCCCAAGTTAAAGTGGGTCCCGGTGCTTTTGTGGGAGCAAACACCGTCATCGGCCAAGGCACACTCATCGGAGCCAATGCCGTGATCGAGCACAACGTGGTGATCGGCCAACAATGTATTATTCATCCATTGGCTTACATCGGCGCCGACACAATCATGGGTCAGCGCTGTGAAATTCAACCGCATGCCACGATCGGCTGCGATGGATTTGGTTTTGCGACAGACAGCAAGGGCCAGCAAAGAAAGATCCCCCAACTGGGCAAAGTTGTTTTAGGCGACGATGTTGAAATCGGCGCGGGGACTACCATCGATCGTGCCACTTTAACTGAAACCAAAATCGCTTCAGGAACAAAGTTCGATAAAAATTGCCATCTAGCGCACAACTGCGAAGTCGGAAAAAACGGCGTCATTGCCGCAGGCTTTATGACTGCGGGCTCAACAAAAATCGGCACTAACTTTATGGTCGGAGGAAACTCTGTCGTTTCAGATCACATTACAATTTGTGATAACGTCATGCTGGCCGGAAGATCCACAGTCACGAAAGATATTTCAACTCCGGGCGCCTACGGTGGATATCCCCTGCAACCACTGAAAGATAGTTTGAAAACGATCGCAAGTCTTGCGCAATTGCCTCAGATGCGAAAACAGTTAGCTGCAATCGCAAAAAAATTAGGCCTCGAAGATGTCGAAAAGTAAAAAGGTACCAACCAAGAAATGAAAATCAGCGCTTTGTTTCTCACATTATTTTTATCTGCCTGCATGACGAACAGAAATTCTTCAGTTCACCCGTTAAACTATGATCAGGTGCGCCTCCTAAAGGTAGGAATCTCATCAGAAGCTGACGTGATAAAAATTCTCGGTAACCCAACAGGCCGAATTCAGGATACCGATCATTGCACACTAAATTTTGATGATGCTTCGAAAGGCTCGCAACGGCTATCAATCAATTTCTTATCAAGTAATCACAAAATTTTGGATTTTCTTTGGATACCCAAGGCCGAGGAAAAAGAATCTTCGTTAGCCGAAGCAAAGAATAGCTTCAAAACTGCGCAATTTAAAGAATTTGCAGAAAACGAAAATAACCCACATTCTATTTCTGCAGATGTAATTTTTTATAAAGACGAAATGTCTGGAGTCATAATTCGTTACGATACCGGAACTAAAACGGTCGAAGCCATTGCCATGTTTGACGTCAACCATCGTTTACCCGCAGAAAATACGAAAAAGAAAAAGGCACCTTATTCTTTATGAAGAGCCTTACAAATCAGGAATTAAAAATCGATTAGAACATCGAGTATTTCAAAAATCGACATTCGATATTGCCGTTAAAGACAAAATGCTTGCGAGTCGATTTCAATTTCAGATCCGCAATCAAATCTTTATTGCCAGAAAGAATCCAAGCGTCCCAACCCTTAAATTTGTGTTTTAAAGTAAAGCTGATATCGCGGTACACATCGCGCACGTTATCTTCGTCACCGATTCGAATTCCATACGGAGGATTCATCACGATCAAACCTTTTTCCACAGGAGGTTCCACCATCGCCACCGGCTGACGGCTTAACTCTAGGACATGATCAACACCAGCACTTTTTGCATTTAAGCTGGCAATGGCAATAGCTTTCTTATCAATATCATAACCGTAAAATTTAAAATCCAGGTCTTCTTTTTCCTGAGCAACCGCTTCATCTACAAGCTTTCCCCAAACATCGCGGTCAAAGCCCAACAAATTCATAAACGCAAAGCGCTTGCGCTGAATTCCTGGCGCAATATTCATCGCCATCATGGCGCCTTCGATCAAGAAAGTTCCCGATCCACACATAAAATCCAATAAAGGAGTTTTTTTATCCCATCCCGACAACACAATTAAACCAGCCGCTAAATTTTCCTTCACCGGAGCATCGACCACTTCTTTGCGGTAGCCACGAGCAAAAAGACTATCCCCTGAAGTATCAATGGAAACGTTGAAAGTATTTTTATAAGCCTTCACATGAATTCGCAATGCGGGATTAAAATTATCAACGTCGGGACGAACACCAAATTTTTCGCGGAACTGATCAACCACCGCATCTTTGATTTTCATCGCCACGAAACGCTGATCGCGCAGCATTGATTCTTTTAAACTCACATCAATCGTTAAGGTCTGATCGGGTCTAATATATTTTGTAAAATCATGATGCATGATTTGTTCGTAAAGTTCTTCGGGCTGATAAGCCGTGAAATCCAGAACTGGTTTTAGAATTCGACTGGCAAGGCGTGATTGCAGATTGGCTTTGTAACAACCTTCCCAGTTGCTTTCAAACACAACACCGCCGGCGCGGATTTCAACAACGTTTAAATCAAGATCTTTAAGTTCCTGAGCTAAAGCATCAACAAGGCCTTTAGGAGCTGTCGCGATAAATTGAGGCATGGGTATTTCCTTTCAGTTTTTAAGACAATACCTCCCAGATGGGCATTGTGGTGGGAACCAGGAATCTAAAGGTTTTAAAGAGGCTTCGCAAGCCCTTGAATAGAAATTGAAGTAATTTCGCGGCTTTTTTACTCGTCAGTCACCATGTTTGCCGTCACAACATGGCAATCACTTTTTAACAGACGGACTTGAACAATGGAATCATCCACCATTGTGACATTGTAAGATATCTCTTGATTCGACTCGGCTTGGACGACGGCACTTTCGGCGACAATATAGCGCAAATTGATTTGGTTCTCACTAGCTGCAAATAAGCGAGCTCCAAGAATAGCTTGGCTTTCGCAAAGGGACTGAGCCCAGCTGAAAGAACTAGAAAAACACACTAATAAAACAAGAACAGATCGCATTGGCAGAACCCTTTATATAAAGCTTTAATTGGAGGTGAAGTTAACTGAAGGATCGCCCATTGAATAATCAGTTGAATAAAACTAATTATTCATAAAATTGATAACGAATCGTTTAATATTCTTGTTAATTCAGCCTCAGTCGCTGGTCTAGGTTTCGGTGTATTTAGGCCCACCACCGCCCTCGGGAACGGTCCATTCGATATTTTCAAAAGGGCATTTTAGATCGCAGGTTTTACAATGAATACAGTTGGTGTAGTTCACTTGCAACTCCATCTGGCCTTGATGCACGCCGGAGGGAATCATTTCATAAACACTGGCCGGGCAAAAAAGATTGCACGGCGATTTATATTGCGGCTGGCAAACCGTGCGGCAAATATCGGTGTTGGCCACGAGCAAATGATTAGGACTGTCTTCATCATGCATCGTACCCGTTAAATAAACGCTTGAAAGCTTATCAAAGAAAATTTGATTATCGACCGTTGGCAGCTTCATCTCTTCCAGAGCTGCTTCGTCACTGCCCCAAACCTCGACGACTTTATGGGTGGTCTTCGCATCGACAGGGTCGGCCGCGCCATCAGAAAAACTCCAGCCTCCTGTCATTTCTTGCAAAGCAAGTCCTGGCAAGGACGCAATCAATCCCTTGCTTAAAGTATGATGAAAATTTCGAACTCGGTAGAGATCTTTTTTAACGTAGCTGGCTTTAATTTTTTCTTCATAAGCCCTTGTCACGGTCTCAGAAAAATCACTTTTTTCTAAGCCTTGTAGGGCCACTTCCGCTGCCAGCATTCCTGACTTCATGGCCAGATGAATACCCTTTAGTTTTTGCACGTCCACCATGCTGGCCGTATCGCCGCAGACCATCCAGCCATGCCCATAAAGCTTTGGCATTGAATACCAACCACCGGCCGGCAATGTTTTTCCGCCGTAAGCGACGACTTTTCCACCCTTAATCATATCCGCAATAAAAGGATGAGTTTTTAATTTTTGCAAATCTCGATGAGGATCTAATAAAGGATCTTTGGTGTCTAGATACGCCACAAGTCCTAAAATAATTTTATCGCCAGGAATGGTATAAATAAAAGTTCCGCCAATACTTTTTTTCAAAGGAAAACCTAAAGTATGAATGACTTTTCCAGGCTTCACCGTTCCTGCCGGCATTTGTATGACTTCTTTAACGCCCTCTTCGAAAACTTCAGGATTTTTACCTTTGCGAAGATCTAGTTTTTTAGTGACCTGTTTAAATAGTGACCCTCGGGTGCCTTCTGCAAAAACGACACATTTTGATTTTAAAATATAACCGGCTTCAAAATTAGATTTGGGCGCGCCCATTTTATCGCGTCCTTTATCGCCCGTGCGAACGCCGACAATTTTATCGCCTTCATACAAAGCTTCCACGGCCGCAAAGCCTGCAAAAATATTAATTCCCTTCGCCTCACATTGCTGGCCTAACCAGCGATTGAACTTAGATAAAGAAATAATTTGATTTCCCTTATTGTGAAATGGCGGCGGAGTGATGGGAAACTGAAGGGCTGATTTTTTTCCTAAAAAATAGACAGCGTCTTCGGTGACTTCCGCGTCCAGAGGACAACCTTTTTCTTTATAATCAGGAATTAGTTCCTCTAAAGCGGCTGTTTTAAGGACAGCACCCGAAAAACTGTGGGCGCCAATTTCAGGTCCTTTTTCCAGCACGGCAATCATCGGATCTGCAATCGCAGCCCCTTGTTTTTTACCCTGCTGGATATCTTCATTGTGCTTTTGAACTAAATTTTGCAAATGCAAAGCACAAGACAAACCGGCAGCTCCTCCGCCGACAATCAACACGTCCACATCCATGACTTCTCGTTGGACACCTTTAGGAAGATCACTTCGAATCATTTGGCCACTCCTCAGTCGTCACTGACAGGCTCAGAGGTGTCTTCCACCACGGGCGCCACTTTTCGAGTGGGGCTGAGCACTTGCACCTGCACTTTTAGATCAGATTCATCCTGGCCGCCAGGATAATTTCGCCGCTTCGCACGCTCTTGGATTTCTTCCTGATATCCCGTTTCCGAAACTGTTTTTGTCTTCATCGGTTGCCCAGAAACTTCAGCGCGCGCGATCCAACAAAATAATAAAGCCAAACCAAAAACAATTTTCATCACAAACCTCGAGGGCCTTATTTCAAAGGATTTGGTCGCCATTGTCACTCTCTATCAAGGACGCGGCAGTCGGCGATGCGACTTCATAGGAATCTGTTTGCGAACTTGCTGAATTCTGTCTTTTGTCAAGATATGCACTTCAATCGAAGGCTGCGACTTTAATTCTGCGATCACAACTCCCCACGGGTCCACCAAAAGCGAGTGCCCATAAGTGCTGCGCTGCCCACCATGGTCCCCTTTATGAATTCCACCCTGGGCACTGGCCACCACATAAGCTTGCGTTTCAATCGCTCGCGCCCTTAATAAAACTTCCCAATGAGCCTCACCTGTCTTTGGCAAAAACGACGACGGGACAAGAATCAAATCACATTCCTGCTGGGCGTAATGGGAATACAATTCAGAAAAGCGAAGATCGTAACAAATACTTTGCCCCATTTTCCAGCCATGAATATTCACGACTGTGGGCTTCAATCCATGTTTAAAAACATCTGATTCACAAACCGGCGCCTGACCCTCCAGCTGGATATCAAACAGATGCATTTTTTGATACGGCGAATGGACTTGCCCATCCGGAGAAATCAAAATGGTGGCATTATAAAGATGGCCTTCAAAATTAAGGGGCGAAGCACCCAGATGCAGATAACATTTTCGTTCCATCGCGATCCGGGACAATTCCACAAAGACTGAATCTGTTAAGCTTAATCCTGTAATTTTTTGACCTTCGACCAATCGAAGATACAAACAGTTTTCAGGAAAACAAAACAGATCGACGCCCTGACTGATCGGAACTTGTTGAATCAGATTTTTAATTTGCGCCAAATTATCCTGGACTCGATCGGTCGAGTTCATTTGACAGAGAGCTATTTTTAGCTCGGACTTCATTGCTTGTTAGCTTCTTCGACGTCAGAAACAGAAGACGCTTTTACATCGCGACAAGACCAGTGACTGGCTTCCAAATTTTTACGCACGCCATCTAAAACTTTTTGACAAGAAGCAGGGTTCATTCCCGAGCCTATCATCTGAGTTTTGCCGTCCTTTGTATAATTAGTCCGACAAAGACCTTTTTCTTTTGTAATACGAACTGTTCGAACAATTTTTTTATTTTTGCAAATAAGCAGAGGCTCATCGGCTTTGACGACAAGGCTCAGGAAGAAAAGGATGACTAAGATGCTATTTCTGAGGACGGGCATCGCTTGTTGTGCTCCATGTATTTATTTTACACACTTTGAGCTCTTTCACAAATCCGGACCCGCTTTTTTGAACTTAAAGGCGGATTAAGCAGTTTTGCGCTTAGCCGCTTTTTTAGAAGTCTTTGCTTTTTCAGCTGTCGATTTAGAAACCAACTTAACATTTGAGTAATCAACAAAACCTTCTTTTTTAAGAAGACCCTCTTTTTTATCAAAATGAGTTTGAACCTTCACACCTTGAACTTTAATTTTAAGACCTGTTGGGTCAACGGCAAGAACTTCGCCTTTTTTCCCTTTATCAGAACCAGTAATTACCTGAACAGTATCACCCTTGCGGATTTTTAATTTAATCACGATCGACCCCTACCTAGTGCACTTTTTTAGTGTTGATTTTACGAATGATACGATTTTTGACAGCCAAAGCTCGTTTTGACAGAACTTTGTCCAATTGATTCAGGATAAATGGATCAAAACCACCGACATGCTCCATATCACGAATTGCGCTGGCCGCCATCTGCAGACGAACCATGGCGTTCAAAGCCTTGCTAAATATACGTTTTTTCTGGATATTTGGGCGCGAGCGCTTTTTTGTTTTAATATTTGAATGGCTCACCAAGTTTTTAACTACGGCGCTTTTACCAGTAACTTCACAACGACTCATATTGGCTCCTCGTAAGACACTCTGATATAAGTAAAAAGACACTTGATGGCAACAGCTTTTTTGCGTATAAGAGTGCTTCGCTTTTCAGAACACCCAAAAGCCCGCATCTGATGATGGGCTTATTTTTAAGGAGCTTCCGCCGTATGAAGAAAATGGCACGCAACAAATACCGACCCGAATTCGCTCGAGAGCACCACTTTGACTACAAAGACCCTTCGTCTTTAACTCGATTCGTCGGTGATGGCGGTAAGATTGTTCCTTCTCGCATCTCTAAACTGAGCCTGACCCAGCAGAAGCGCGCTTCTGCTGCGATCAAAAAAGCTCGTAACTTGGCTTTGCTTGCGAATGGAATGGACGCTCACGATAACTACTATCGTATTGAAGCGATCTCTCCAGTTCCTTTTGAAATCTAGTTTTTAGATTTTTAAATCGAAATCTCAAAAAAGGCGTTCGGCTCAGAGCGCCTTTTTTATTTTGTTCATCCACCAAAATCCCTGAACTCCAGTGGCTATCATCCACAAAATATAACTGATATTCGAATATTGATGCAGATCAGCGGCGCGAACAGGTCCGAAAGTTATTTCACCAAAGGGCTGATCCCAATGGGTCAGGCGCAGCAAAAAAATCGGCACAGCAAATAGAACAAAAAATTGCAAACCACCCCACCAAAAAAATTTCGCGTGAAATTTCATTCGCCAGTACTCATTCCGAAAAGTTCCTAAACAGATCAAAATAAATAAAGAGCCCGCCAGCAAGGCCGCGATTTTTCGATCGGGAATGTATTTAAAGATGGCAATGATCGTCGGTAGCATCAAAATCTGCAGCAGAAGGTATTTAAAGTACGGATTATGTCTCATTTTTCGGACCCCAGTCTCAACGATTCAATGGGTTGAACTCAAATCTTATTCATTTTACTTCAGGCCGTCACGGCCTGTGCCCACCCTTTGCTTTAAACATAAGCATAACACAAAGGGGAACTTATGAAACACATTCAGCTTCAACAACAACTTTGCCAGTTTGGATTAAATCCGCAGGAATGGACGCTTCAGCAAATCAGTCCAAGGGCTTTTGCCATTCGGGATCGCAAAGATAACCAAACTTGCTTCTGGGGCCTGGTCGCAAAAAATACTCAGACTTTAAAGTGGAAAAAACTGCAGGTCGCAATCTAGGTTAAATCACACCTTCGCAGCGGACTGAAAAAATACTTTTTGACCAAATTTCATTGTCGGTCATTTTGTCTGAGGCCTTCGGGCCATCGACATCTAGATTTGTGACCGTTGCGTTCTCGCCGGGATATTTTTTATTGACCTTCAGCCGCAACGCCGACCAGGCTTCTTCGCCTAAGGCTTTCTCGTAGACATCTTTAATATAACAAAAGACCGCCAGTTCAGATTCCTGCATCCATCCAAATCGGACGGCCGGTGAGGCCGGCGGCTGCGGCCCCCAGGCGGCCAGGGCCATGATCTCGATGCCGTCCTTTAATGCGGCTTGAACTTCGGCAACAGCTAGTAATTGGGCTCGGCACTCTGGAGAAGAGTTATCGATTTGCTTTGCGATCATCTTAAGAATGCTAAAATAATTAAAACAGGCGCCCGCGCTATGACCTGTTTTGCACGTTTCTTGAGCGTTTTTAATCTGCGGCTGAATTGTATTTTTTTTCACTGTCATTGGAAAAACCGGACCTACCAAGTTTTCCTTCAAAGTATCAACCTGCGTGTCACAAATGGTGTGTGGTGGATTAAAGATAAAAAGAAAAATCACCGTCGCGGTCAGCGCAATCAGGGCCAGCAACATTTTGGGCATTTGAGCGATCTGTTGTTCAAGACTCATGGGTTTATGATACTGGATAATCTGGCTTGGACAATAATATCTTGCGTTACACTCGCTTTAGGCAGGGTCGGCATTGACAAAACAGCCTCAAAATTTCTATTCTGCGCATCTTCGTGTTTGAAGGTGTGTCGGGGAGTAGCGCAGTTTGGTAGCGCATCTGGTTTGGGACCAGAGGGTCGCAGGTTCGAATCCTGTCTCCCCGACCAATTTATTACCCAAAAGTTTTTCAAGTCTCAGAACCCTAAGAAATCTCAAAACAAATTAAATAACAGAGGGGAAACGCAAAACCCCTGATCGTGTCCCGATATTTCTGGATATTTCAGAAAAAAGTAACTTTTGGTAACACAAAAGTAACACGGGAAAATACCTTCAATCTGAAAGAAATTTTCGGCCCGCACTCCTTCGGTTTTTGAAGACCGTTTAAAGGAGGCCTTTGTGCTTAGGATTTATGATTTCGGTTTAAAGTTAATTTTATATTTTTTTATAGGCTCGTTTGGCGTTGGCTTCGCAGATCTGGCGATGCAACTTCACAAGCAAACTGTGGTTGCGTACAAAAAGGGTCCTATCAGTGCTGTGACATTTACCCGCATGATGACAGGTCGTGAATACAAAGGGCGTTCAATCTACGCGAATGAAAAAAACGCTTCAAAAAGGTAGGGATTGCGGCTCTTGGTCAACTCACGAAGCTGAAAAGTAGAGAGCCCGAATCATCTTCGAGCCCTTTGCTGATTTTTTAGTTTCTAGGAAACAAGAGGTTTTGGGTGGCCTCTCAAATCGCCATAACAACAATGATCCTAGGTTAATCCTAGAGCTCCGTAAACCTGACTAGAATC
>JAYWEU010000132.1:0-1869 GCA_043779385.1 Pseudobdellovibrionaceae bacterium | reverse complement strand
GCGGCAGGCCAATTGAATTTAATTCTATATTTTTCGTCGGATCCGATGCGAATGAGCTGAAAATTAAAAGTTGAAGAATCAATTAAGATATCACCAATTCGAATTTTTTCAGAATCCAGTAAGGTGTACTCGAATTTTTGGGGAAGCACTTGCGCGCCATTTTTGTCGGCCTGAAAAACAATGGCCCGCGAGTTTTTAGGCTCAGCATGGGCTGAAAGTGAAAGAGCAATAAAAACAAGAGTCAGTTTCATATTCATCTTAGAACATTGTGAAAGGGAAATTCAAAATGAGCAAGAAAAGATCATCATTTCAAAAGCTGCTCGTGGATTTGATGAAGGCTATAGCCCTCTAAAATGGCTCGGATCACCTCTAAAGAGAGGGTCATTTTGGACATAAAGTCTTTGTTCTGAGACACCACTAAGCGGTGAGGGTGCCCGGCCCAAGCCTTTTTAATTTTTTCATTCAGCTGGGTGGCTTCGTTAAAAGATTCTGTTCGAATCGGATTGCTGGTGTCGTAGTAAGGACGGGAGGCCGTATCCAGATGAATCACCCAACGATAACGGATGAGTTCTTTTCGGCGTGTTGTTTTCAAAGTCTTAAAAAAATGATTTTCTGATTTTGGCCAATAGGCAATGCTATCTAGCGAGCCGCGATCACAGATGACAAGTTTTGCCTTGGGATGTTCGGCCTCAATCAAGTCTTCCAGTTCTTTTTGAACGTTATAGATCGCATGTTGAGCATGAAAAAGACCCGCGCGGGATTTGATCCTAGGAAATCCACCCCTATAAAGAATGCTCGCCGCCTCGGGGACGATGGCCACAACGGAACCCATTTCTTTTTGCAAAGCTTCGATCAGAGTTGTTTTTCCTCCGGAAGGTCCGCCGGTGATCACTATTTTATGAGACATGATTCAAGATGATAGTCGGTTACAGTAAATAGCGCAAACGAAAGGCCACACGAGATAAAAAACGGCGAAACCAAGATGCTGATTGATAGACTTCGTTATCGAAGGGCAAGGAGTTCTTTAAATCCGAGTGCCACTGCTTTTCTATAAGATCAATGGCTTTTTCTTCATTGAGGACGACCTCCACTTCTAGATCGTGGAAAAGGCTTCGATAATTTAAATTGGCGGACCCGACGGTCACCCAATCATCGATGATCATCACTTTAGCGTGCAGGATGGAGGTTTGATATTCAAAGATCTTCACACCCGCCATTGATAATTTGTGGGCTAATTCAAAAGCCGCTAATTTTACAAATGGCACATCTGTTTGCCCTGGTCCCAGAATCTGCACTGAAACCCCGCGTCTGGCGGCTTTTTTTAAGGCCCGCATCAAGGATCGGTGGGGTAAGAAGTAAGCGGTTGTCAGCCAAACTCGATGCTTTGAATTGTGAATGCGCCTTAGCAGATCCCGATTCAGGCGCCAGCGCTCTTTGAGCCCTGTATTAAGACGAACTAAAGATTTTCTGGGATCATAATACTTTAAAAGAGGAGATTTTTTTCTTAAGCGCAAATCGCTCAATTTTTGAGCGCGATTCCAATCGACAATAAAAGCTTGTGAAAGAATATCAACTTCGGCGCCTTCGACAGCAATGGCGGTGTCCCGCCAGGCGTTCAAACCTTGTGCTTTTCGCGAGTGAACTTGCGTCCAATTGATGCTGCCAACAAAAGCCCATTTTGAATCAACGACTACTATTTTTCGATGGTTGCGTCGATTCAGTTTTCGAAGCAATCGAAAAAGGCTCAAGGCATAAGTTAGAAACATCTTTCGAGAGGCTCTTTGCGCCAAGGGAAAAGGCTCATAGATTCTAAATTCCAAGTCGTGGCGCGAACAAAATCCAGAAAGATCGGGAATTGACTGATAGGAC
>JAYWEU010000131.1:0-1869 GCA_043779385.1 Pseudobdellovibrionaceae bacterium | reverse complement strand
CGTGGCCACCAAAGCCCATGAGCGTGAAAAGCTAGAAAAAATTTGCAGATACGTTGCGCGTCCTGCTGTCAGTGAGGAGCGATTATCAACGGATGATTTGGGAGCGTCTGCCGAAGAGAGCTTCATTCGCGGAACACTTTTTAAAAAAAATGGAACATGGAATATCTTTGTTGAATCTGACAATGCCTCTTTTAAAAAAGGAGTTTTAGCATTGATCAAAATTCCCAAAGCCTCTAGCAAAATACTGAGTGAAAAAGCCTTCGTTGAAATCACCGGGCATCAGGAAAAATGCGATTCTACACAAGCCTGCTTTGTCATCCAAAAAATTAAACTCGCCGATTATGACCCGTTAAAGAATAAAAAATAGCAGCATGGCTTCGACGGCTTCAGCAGAGGCCATAGGCCTTGGCATGTATTGAGCTTTGATCGACCAATTACCCAATCAAAGCTCCAATGACTTCACTTTAGAAACCACTTGAACCTGAAGGGCATTCAGCACTTCATTTACTTTTTCAATCGAAGCTCCGCGGTATTCATTTCTTTCATCACGCGACACTTGAGTTTCATGAACTTTGAGTCTTTGTGATAACTCTTTCTGAGTGATTCCCTTTGCAATTCGCAGAGCAATCAATGTGCGACCTAGCCCATCAAGATTATAAAATTCTCCGATCTGACCACGCTTAAGCTTTTCGTAACTTTCCACTTCTTCTAAAAGCTGCTGATGGAAAGTCATGATCGGCTCCATGGCCAAAGAAAGAGCATCATCCTTCAAGCCTTTTTCCTTCAGCTTTTGTTTCTGAATTTTGATCAGGCCTTTTTCCTCTTCAATTCTTTTAAGTGCTTCTTTGTATTCTGATTCGTTTCTGATCATTGAGCGCCTCCATTTGAAGGGGATTTAATTTTGATGATGCCTCTTGGTGATCCATTTCGACGAGATCTTCTAAATGCTGCTGGAAAAATCTGATTGTTACCAAACTCGTCTTTGATTCCAGAAAATTGGCCGTATTCAGGAAAGAGCTCAACGCGGTACTTGTGCCACATTGGTAGCTGGAGCTTGGGATAATTTTTGTGTCTTGTGCGAGAGGCTGGATTCCAGGTCCAAACAGACCAAGGATCGATGGAGTTCAGAACACGAACTTTATCCTGGAGTTCTGTGACCTCAATAACAAAATACCCGTCGATGTCATTTGGATGATCTTTGTCTTCGACAAAAGAGCCATCGATAAAAATATCGGTAACTCCTACTTGCCAAAGCTGTCCCACCATCACCGCAAGATTATCAACGAGCTGATACCGCCATTCGGAATCCCAATAAGCGGATTCAACGCCGTGACCAGTTACGAGGCGAGAACTCTTAAGTTCCGCAATTGAAAGCTCATAATCTCCAGGCGGCAATACACCCTCTGAATTGAAAACCGGAAGTTCGACCATACAAGATCTCCTCGGTTATTTATACTATATACTTAATTGTAAATAAAGACATTTATGTATTTATCTCAAAATGAGATGTTATAGGTCCTGGAGAGCATGTTCTCAACGTGGAGAACCAATACTTCGGATCCAGTAATTTGAAACCCCAAAATATGTTCTCCACGATTTCTGAGAACACATTTGAATTCAATCACTTAGCAAAAAATCGTAAACCTGGAGCGCAGTTCTAAAGTTGTCCGACAAAAAATCATCATCCGAGATGACAATGATGGTGGATTCCAAATACCGATTTCAGACGAAGACACACTTTCCAAACTGCAAGCAACGTCTGTGACCTACAGATTTGCTACAGGAAAAAGCAAAGGTAAAAAAGCACTCGTTCTAAAGTCCGTCACCGACACTGATCATTCGGCGACAAAGGGCCTTGTCGCAAAGAAC
>JAYWEU010000130.1:0-32600 GCA_043779385.1 Pseudobdellovibrionaceae bacterium | reverse complement strand
GTGCTTGTGCAATGTTGCTGACGATCAGCTTCGTAATCTTTTCGCAAGGGATGACCGACAAACTGATGATGAGTTAACAGTCGACGCAAGTTAGGATGACCGACAAATTGGATGCCGAACATATCGTAGGCTTCGCGCTCAAACCAGTCGGCCCCTTTCCAAATGAAAATGGCCGTTTCAATCGATTCGCCTTCACCGACGGGGGCTTTGATTCTGAGGCGGGCCCCGTCTCTGGATGAAAATAAATGATAAACGACATCGAATCGTTTTTCTCGGGCGGGATAATCAACTCCGGCGATATCCATCAGAAAATCAAAACGGCCTGATGCTTTTAGGTACCTTAATACGCGCGGCACATCTTCTTTGGGGACGATCAGAACATCGTCGCCCATGGATTGCTTGAATTGAATGGCCTCAACATCAAATTGCTGCGCCAGATCGGCTTTAAGATTTTCCAGGTTGCTCATAAGGATTTTTCCAATTGTCTTTCCAAGGGCGTGGAGTGTGACCTTTAATCATTTTTTGTAAAAGCATAATTCCATCAAGGACGGCTTCGGGTGTCGGTGGGCATCCTGGAACATAGACGTCGACAGGAATGACTTTATCGGCGCCTTGCAGGACGTGATAGGCGCGGTAAAATCCTCCCGAGCTGGCACAAGCTCCCATCGATAAAACATATTTCGGCTCAAGCATTTGTTCATAAATTCGAATCAGCACAGGCGCCATTTTTTCAGTGATCGTACCCGCCACTAAAAGTAAATCCGCTTGGCGCGGTGAAAATCGCACGACTTCGGCGCCGAATCGGGCCAAGTCATATTTAGGTCCCATCACTGACATCAATTCAATCCCGCAACAAGCGGTGCCATAGGGAAGAGGCCATAAAGCATTTCGCTGGCCCCAGGCCACCAGCGCATCAAGCTTTGTGGCGAAGGCAAAAGATTTGACCAGCTCTTCATCTGCATGGGCGACCATGCTGGCCTTATTTGTGATGACAGAGCTCGAAGTATTTTCAGCGTTGCTC
The DNA here is from genome assembly GCA_043779385.1 of Pseudobdellovibrionaceae bacterium. GTDB lineage: Bacteria > Bdellovibrionota > Bdellovibrionia > Bdellovibrionales > Bdellovibrionaceae > JAYWDA01. The sequence continues at coordinate 31,579 of JAYWEU010000130.1, read as the reverse complement.
ATTACGACCTCAACTTCAAAAAGAGTCTTCTTTCGGGCAAGGCTCTCATTTAATGATCATTTGGATTCTTATCATAAGTAGCGAAAATCCATTGGTGTGACAACAACATAAGTCGCTCCAGTGGCTGTGTTTTTTCATTCAACGCGCATGCTCTAAATCAGCGATTTAAGTTGGACTCAAACCCGCTTCCTTGGTTGACTGAAGGCCTAGACCAAGGAGGGGATCCATGAAAGTAACTTTATTGATTTTGATGTTCGGTTGGACCGTGGGGGCGGCTGAATCTCATAATGCAAGTGACGGTTTCAATAACAAAAAGTCTGATTTGCTAATTAAAATGGCAAATGACAAGTCGATCAGCACATTACTGATGGATTTAGACAACAAGAGCGTAAAAACAGAAGCGCTTGGCGGGTCTTGGGTTCGCGTTCAAGGCGACAGCAAAAGCCTTTTGTTTAAATCTTTAAGTAAAAATCCAAATGTTGAATATGTTCAACCCAACTACCCTGTTCATTTAATGAACGATTATAAGTTACAAGATAATTTGCGCAGGGCCGCTGTTTCTCGTTTTATACAAGCTCATCCTGAAAAGCTTCTGACTGTGCCAGCTGACAATCCACCGATTCCTTTAGTGGTTCCTCCGCAAAGTCAGGGACCGGATGTTCAATTTCCGAAACAATGGGGCATGAATGATATTGGCGCCAAGGATGCTTGGAAAAAAGCCACCGGCGAGGGAATTATTGTGGCCGTGATCGATACAGGTGTGGACTACACTCATGAAGATCTGTTGCCCAATATGTGGAAAAATCCTGGCGAGACTGGCACTGACATTCAAGGCCGAGATAAGGCCACCAATGCTGTGGATGACGACAACAATGGATTTATTGACGACGTCGTTGGCTGGGACTTTGTCTCTAACGACAACAAGCCCTTTGATCTTGCCGTCGAGCCTTTACAACTTCTTGTTGGCGGTGGAAACCCTGGACATGGAACTCATTGCGCTGGAAATGTCGGCGCTCGCGGCGACAATGGGATCGGAATTTCTGGTGTCGCTCCAAAAGTAAAAATTATGGCTTTGCGATTTATCTCTGATAAAGGCCAAGGCTCAACGGCCGATGCGATCAAAGCGATTCACTATGCAGTGGATAATGGCGCCAAAGTTCTTTCGAACTCTTGGGGCTCTGAAGGCGAAGATCCAGCCGATGGCACTGAGAACAAAGCGCTTCGCGATGCCGTTCAATACGCTCAAGACAAAAATGTTTTATTTGTCGCAGCGGCAGGCAATGGACATAGCGGCGCTGGCTACAGCAATGATTCAGATCCAAAACCATCGTACCCTGCCACTTATGACTTTGAAAATATCGTCAGTGTTGCAGCCGTTGATTCAAGTAATAACTTAGGATCTTTTTCAAACTGGGGAACAAAAACCGTCCACTTAGCAGCTCCTGGAGTTGCCGTGTTTTCAACGACGGTCGGAGGACTTTACTCTGACACTGTCATTGATCAATATGGTTTTCATGCCACTTGGGATGGAACTTCGATGGCTTGTCCTCACGTGGCTGGGGCGGCGGCTCTTTACTGGTCCATGCACCCTGAAAAAACTTATAAGGAAGTGAAAGAGGCTTTACTGAAGTCAGCAAAGAAAATTCCTTCTTTATCTGGAAAGCTAGTCTCTGACGGAAAATTAGACGTGAAAGCACTGATCGAGCAATAAACCCCGATCTTCATGACTTTTAAATAAAAAAGGGCCCCATTGGAGCCCTTTTTTATTTTTAGAGGTGTTGAAAAATCAGTCAGCGCCCGCCGGATTAAAATTAATTTTTATCGCCACATCTGCAGCCGGAATCCAACTTCCATAAAAGCGAATCAGATTTTCTGCTGGCAGATAGTCCCATCCGTCGATATTGCTTTTCGGAACCGGTGTGCCGTTTGAAAAAACTCGGATGCTGCTGATATCTGGCTTTCTTGATAATTTAAAATCGGTCAAAACTTGGACGATCCTAGCCTTGATGTTTTTAATCGCTGGCGTCAGATCTGATGAGCAAATGGACTCAGCTTGACCATGGGAAGCATTCACTAACGCAAGGAAAGTATCGCCCCGCTCAGTGTAGCTTTGGTCAGGATTTGTCGGGCATCGAGGATTTGCTTCTAAATTTCCAATGAAATTAAAAACCCAAGACTTTTGACCATTATCAAAAGGTTTTTTTCTTTGTTCAAAAAATTGGGTGTAATCAGCGATCGTGCCGATTCCACTGTGATCATCTTCATTAGAAAGGGCAATCACAGAAAGAAGAGCATCTTCGCGGAAAAAACCCTGACCTTCGGCTGACATTAAATATTTATCGGATAAAACTGTCATGACACTTTCGATCCCATATTCCCGGGCTGATCCATCCGATCCCAGCTGCAACCGTCGACCTAAAACAGCTCCTAAGTTCGGAGTGGCATTTGTCAAAACCTTAGGGGATCCCAAAAATTTACCGCCGCGCATTTTAGAAGGGCTCATACTTGAAGAAACAACGACAATATGAAAATCCATTTTTAAAGCAAGAAGACTTTGAACCAAAGCTGGCATTGCTTCAGCCAATCGGTCGTGGTGATATCCCATCGAAGAATGATCATCAACCATGAAAACCATGTCGACTTTATTATTGTATTGAACACTGGATGGAAAAACATCTGAGCTTTGTGGAATGCCAAAATCGTACTGCTGACTGCAAGAGCTTAAGAACAAAACTGCGAAAATAGAATAAATGGATGATTTTAATAATTCCATTTTAGCCTCCTTTTAATCAAGCGACTTTGGGATCGCTTTTTTCTCCCGTGAAAGATTTTATTGAATCTCGAATATTTTGACTGATGCTTGTGAATCGCACACCGTATTTAACAGTCACACCCTCGGATGATTTCCCAGGAATTGTTTTAATAAATTGCTTACTGACCACGTGGCATAAAGCATTGAACGGCGGAACACCATCACCAGGTTGGAAGTGCAAAAAAACTGTCTGTCCCGGCTGCAAAACCTGGCTTGGAATGACAATTCCGGCGCCGCCAACGCTGATTTCAACACTGTGGCCTTTGTAAAGATTTTTATTATCGTGAAGAATTAAAGAACAGCCGTACCTAGCTCGGGCATGGCGTCTTCTAAAGAAGATTTCCGACACAGAAGCATCCCCTGAGTTTTTTAAACTCTTGATTGTCTCTGCCATAAATTCTGGAAGTTCAGCTATGCGGCGCCAAGCCGGCAGCTCTTGATTCCAAACATAGTCATACTCGAAAAGTGATTTCTGTTGCAGTCTTTGGATCAGCTCCAGCAGACAATAAGGACCATAATTATTTTTTTCGCGTAAAATATACCATTCTTTTTCTTTGAACTTGTTAGCAGGATTCTTAAAACCCTTTGGCTCGATAATAATGGGTTGGACCCCAGGGCGGCCCCAGCCCGCGTTGAATTTTTCTGTGAACAGCGGGTGCTCTAGTATCATCAACCAGTCTCGGTTTGATTCTACATAAAGGTACTCCATCCAATCCAATTCTTGCGTCTTAAGAAGTTGTAAAATTTCTTCAAAATGAAAGGGGCCAATATTTTTTCCATTTTTAGTCACGATAAATTTACTTTGCACGAATGGCCTCCTTACAATATCTATCGGACGAAGGGCCATTTGACTTAATACAAACTCCTCAGACAAAAAAGGCTTCTTATTGTTTTTGAAAGCGTCGAATTTTTATACAGGACTCTACCTTTAAAAAAATTTGTTGAAAAAACTGTCAAGACCCCACGCAACTAACCGAAGATAGAGGGACAAGAGGCGAGTATGACATCTATGTCGATTCAAAAAAGGAAAGTTGCCCTGGTGGATGACGAATCAGGCCTTCTTGATTTATTTCGCGACATCCTGAATGAAAAATATGAGCTTTTTACCTTTGATAATCCGAAGAAATTTCTAGAAACTTTAGTTTCAAAAAAGCCGATGCCCTTTGATATTCTGATCACGGATTTTCGAATGCCTGGATTGACCGGCCTTGAGATGATCCGCCAAGCCCAAAAAAAGGGTTTCTATTTTCCTTCCATTATTCTTTCAGGACATCTTGATAAAAAATCAATTTTTGAAGCTGTGGATTTAGGCGTTTTTCGTTTGCTTGAAAAACCGACCAGTCCAGACTTAATTCTGTCCGCAATTGAAGAGCTGTTGGTCGAATATGAAATCCGAGACACTCGGGACGAAATTCGCCAAATCATAGCTCAGATGCGAGAGTATTATTCTTTTATTAGACTACTGATCAGTGCTCATATTCCCGAGACCGAAGTAGAAAGTTTTTCTTTACAGATCAATCCTCAGGGCGAAGTTCTTCATCAAGAAAGTTTTGATCATTTGATGGATCAACTAGAGGCCCGCCTGGAAGGCCTTATAAAAAGTGAGCGCCTTCTAGAACAAGCCCGCGCCCTCCGTTACAAAAATGTCGCCTAAACTGGATTTAAACCGACGGCCAATTTCCAAGCTGGTGTGGGATCGACAAGCTTTCGAATGTTCAAATCAAATAATCCAAAAACAAAGATGGCGTCGGCCGCCACCTCTTTATTTTCTTTGATCACTGTTTGTCGTAGTTTTCCAATTTTACCTTTATATTCGATCAGGTCAGTTTGAATGCTGATTTTTTCACGCAGTCGTAGCTCATGCAGGAATTTCAAATTCACTTCTAGAATCACTGGTCCCTGCTTGGATTCTCGGACTTTGTCCAAACCGTAACCTCGTTCCGTGATCATCTGCCAGCGGGCCTCTTCCATGATTTGTAAATACGTGGCGTTATTAACATGACCAAAAGTGTCGATATGGGATTCACGAATCATCAATGGATAAGATTTCATAAAAGAACTTCCTTGTGTCTTAAAAAGATTCTACATTGTAGACAGGTCATCAAAGGACACTTTATATGCCGCATCACAAAACTCTTCTCGAGGAAATAAGAAATCGAGCTCAAGCTTTAAATCGGACAGATGATTTTTCATTGGCCGTCTTTGATCTTGATTCAACTCTATTTGATGTTGGTCCCAGATTAGAAAAAATTCTTTCCGATTTCGCCGCTCAGCCTGAGTATCAAAAACGGTTTCCAGAACAAGTGCAGCATTTCAAAAACTTAAAAATTGAAAGGCGCGACTGGGGGGTCAAAGATACTTTGATCCGCGCCGGTTTGGATGGTCACCATCCTGAATTTCACGAAACTTTAAGGACTTTCTGGCGGAAAACTTTCTTTTCCAATGATTATTTAAAATACGACGTTCCGTATCCGGGGGCCGTTGATTATGTTCAATCGTTGGCCTCAGCAGGATCTGAAATAATTTATCTGACCGGCCGGGATGTTGAGCGCATGGGCAAAGGCTCTGAAGAAGTCTTAAAGAAATGGCATCTACCAATGAATGAAAAAGCGAATCTAGTTTTAAAGCCGCATCGTTCAATGGATGATGCAAAATTCAAGAAAGACTGGTTCGAAGCTTTACCAAATGGCAAGTACCGTAAAATTTGGTTTTTTGAAAACGAACCCGTCAACATTCGCTTGATTCAAGAAAGTGCTCTCAATATTGAAATGATCTTCTTTGACAGCACTCACTCGGGGCAAGCCCAAGTTCCAGAAAACATTCCGGCCATTATGCATTTCCTGTTGGAAGAATATGTGGAAAGGAACTGATGCTTTACCTTGTCGCGACGCCAATTGGAGATATCTCCGAAATTTCACTACGAGCCCTTGATGTTTTGAAAAATGCAGATTTAGTGATTTGCGAAAGCACAAAAGAAGCCTCTAAACTTTTAAAGTCCCATGGTCTGAAAGCCAAAGAATACCGGGTGCTCGACGAGCACTCTCGGCCGGACGATCACCTGGAGCTTTTAGACATTTGCAAAGAAAAGATCGTCGCCCTGGTCAGTGACTGCGGCACGCCTGGTTTTTGTGATCCTGGCGCCGAGCTTGTTGGACTTTGTCGGCGTAATAAAGTTGTTGTTAAATCAATTTTAGGACCCTCAAGCCTGATGGGACTTCTGTCGTTGGCTGGAAGAAAAGTTCCGCAGTTTCATTTTCGTGGGTTTTTGCCTGCCGAAAATGAAGAACGAAAAAGATCTTGGCTTGAGCTTAAAAAAACCAAGGACGCCATTATTTTAATGGATACTCCGTATCGTTTAGGAAAACTGCTAGCAGAAACAAAAGAACATTTTCCAGGGCGCCCGGTGTTGCTAACAATTAATTTATCCCAAGAGAACGAAGTCGTCTTAGAAGGACGCATCGAAGATGTGGTCAAGGCTTGGAACCAAGAAAAAGCTGAATTTATGCTTTTGCTTTATTGATGGAAAACTTGTCTTTGATGCCGCTTCCCATTGATGATTTTATCAGTGAAATTCTTAAAAAATTTTCAGGACATCGAAATCTTGTCTTAGTGGCCGAACCTGGGGCCGGAAAAACAACCCGAGTCCCACCCGCTCTTTTGAAAGTAGTCCCACAAAAAATTCTAGTTCTTGAGCCCCGACGTATGGCCGCTCTTGCCGCTGCAACACGAATTAGCCAAGAACAAAATTTTATTCTAGGCGCTGATGTCGGCTATCAAGTGCGCTATGAAAACAAAACGACGCCGAAGACTCGTTTAATTTTTATGACAGAAGCTTTATTGGCGAAAAAAATTTTACAAAGTCCCACCCTTGAAGGCGTCGACGTCGTTCTATTAGATGAATTCCATGAGCGATCTCAACATGTCGACTTGGCCCTGGGATTACTACGGGAAGCCCAAGAACTGGGATCCGCAGTTAAGATTATTGTTATGTCAGCCACTTTAGATGCCGAAAAAATTAGTGACTACTTGGGGAATGCACCGATCATCCGGGTTCCAGGAAAAAGTTTCCCCTTAGAAATTAAATACGATAAATTTCCGCAAAGTCTGCGGGCCGACGACAAGTTTTACCAGCGCCTAATCACCCGAATCAAAGAAGCCAGCCAGCAAAATTCAGAAGATATTTTGGTTTTTCTTCCAGGTGTCGGCGAAATTCATCGCTGCAATCGCGAATTACAAGACGCAGGCTTTAGTCGCAGGATCGATCATTTGCATGGTTCACTGTCTATCGACGAACAACGGCGAGTTTTAAAAAAATCAGACTTAGCTCGTGTCATCTTATCAACAAATATTGCGGAGTCTTCGGTCACCATCGATGGTGTCGGCGTCGTGATCGATAGTGGTCTTAATAAAATAAACTCTTGGAATCCCGACACGGGCTTTGAAAGCCTTCTTCTTTCAAGAATCAGTCAGTCTTCAGCCACTCAGCGCGCCGGCCGTGCGGCCAGACAGGGACCAGGTCTTTGCTACCGCCTTTGGAATGCTCAAGACGAATTTTCGATGAAGCCTTTTACCGAGGCAGAAATTTTGCGGGTTGATCTTTCTGACGCTATTTTGTGGCTGGCATCTCTTGGAGTTCCAGATCCAGAAACTTTCACTTGGTATCAATGCCCCTCGACTCGTCATTTAAATTTAGGAAAAATTCTACTGATCGACCTTGGGGCTTTAGATAAAAATGGCCGGTTAACAGAAAAGGGACGAAGAATTTTAAGTCTTCCCTTATCTTTACGTCTGGCTTCGGTCTTTTTTGAGCTTGAAAAAATGGGCTTTGCCGAGGCCGCTGATATTGCGGCCCTTTTGCAAGAACGCGATATTTGGAGCCAAAATTATGATCTTCAAAATTTTCATGAGAGCCATGAAAATGAGTTGTTTTTGCGCTATGAACTTTTCGAAGCCTTTAAGAATAAGGGCTCCGGTCCAAGTTTCGCCCAGAATTTAATAAAAGCACGACAACAGTTACGAAACCTTTTAGCCTTCGTTCCTGAAAAGAAGACGATGAGTCTAGCTGATTTGCAAATCGCTTTATTAAATAGCTTTCCGGACCGAATCTGCCGACGACGAAATCCCAAAGAATCAAAAGCCTTAATGGCCAATGGCCGCGGCGTCGAATTAGACGTAAAAAGTATGGTTAAAAAAGCCGATTTTTTTATAGCCCTGGCTGGCTTAGACCTGAATGACAAAGACACTCGTATCACAATGGCAGCAGCCTTAACGAAGGATCAGATTTTAAGCCATTTTTCAGATCAGGTGATGAAATCACGCCAGCTTAAACAGGATCCGTCCAATGGAAAAATTTGGGTTGAAGAAGTTAAATATTTTCGCAAGATTCCAATGGAAAAACCCGTGGTCCGTTCCGCCAGTGCTGAGGAAGTGCAAAAGCTACTTCCTGCTTTAATGGCAACAGAATGGAAGCAAGTTCTTAAATCCCTGCCCGAGCTTCAAAATTGGCATCAGCGTTGGAACTATTATGTTTCAACCAAAAAAATTCATGATCCCCTTGTCGATCTTCTGCCGCAAATTATCGAGCAAGGCACCGTCGGCCTTAATAGTTGGGATCAAGCCATCAAACAAAATTGGATTTATCTTTTAGAATTAAATTTACCTCTTGAATTTGTTCAAGAGTTTCAAAAATCAGTTCCCGCCCAATTATCTGTTGGCCCTCGCCAGCTGGATATTCAATATGAAAGCGGGCAAGATCCTTTCATTGAAGCGAAGCTGCAGTTCTTTTTTGGACTTAAAACTCATCCCCAAATCTGGAACCAGTCGATTCCATTAAGACTTATTCTTCTTGGGCCCCATGGGCGCCCCGTTCAAATTACAAAGGATCTTGTGGGCTTTTGGAAAAGTAGTTACTTTGAAATTCGAAAAGAATTAAAACCTGATTATCCTAAACACAACTGGCCTGATGATCCAGCACTGGCTGAAGAGCCCTTAAAACGTAAATCACGCTAAAAGATTGTCTCAAATTTAGACCCCTGAATATCCCTTAAGTCGAGGTCCATGGGACCCGAAGAGTGATCGGTAAGGGGGAACAATGAAAAATATTGGCCTATCGTTATTAATCATCATGACAGTCACCTTGGCTGGTTTTGTCGTCGAGGCAAAAACTAAGTCCAAAGGCTATAAAACTGCTAGCGTTTATATGAAGGGGCACAAAAAAGCCCATCAGCAAAAACGAACAGTGGCTAGCAAAGCCCATAAAAAGCATGGCAAGAAAGTAAAATCTAAGAAGAAGAAAAAAGTTTACTAGCCATGAATCAGAGTCTTGCGAAGTATCATGCCCGAGCGCCCCGCTATATTTTAAACACGGATGATGATTATTTAATCCGTGTGGCTGGGCCTCGCCAAATTCCGTGGGAAGAGGGCACTGAAATTCGCAATGTCTCGCTGACAGGTTTAGCCTTCACGGCGGCCGACGATCTTTGCCCGATTCTGGGCGAAGTCATTAAGATTCAGTTTAGTATCCCCGGGGGAAGGCAGATGGCTTGCCATGCTGTTGTGACGCGGCTTGAAAGTGATCCACGGGTCCTCAAGCAAATGCTGGTGGCAGTTCATTTTTATAAGCTAGAAATGGCCCACCGAGTGATCTTAGCCCAAGGAATTTCAAGAAAATTCAAAGATCACCATTCGAAAAAAATAAAGGATTTGGAGGAAGATCCAACAAATCTTCTTCAGTATTTTCCGCAAATTTTTATGATGGGCACTCTTTTATATCTGTGGCTTGCAGCGATGTACGGTCATATCGTTTGGGGTCCCACCGGCTGGCTTGATGGCTTAGCCCAATTCTTCCACAGTCTCTAAATTATTATAGGCGTCCTTAACTTTTTCTTTATCAGCATCGACCGTTCTGAATCGATCAAATAAAGCATATGCACAGGGCACAACATACAAAGTTAAAATTGTTGAAACCAACACTCCACCAATAATTGTGATGGCCATTGGGCGAACAGTCTCAGCGCCGTCTCCGCGGGCCAACGCGGATGGGACTGCTGCTGCCATGGTAGCAAGCGAGGTCATGATAATTGGCCGTAACCGGATCGGACAGGCTTTCTGTAAAGCTTCGATCGGATCTTTGACCCCGCGTTCTCGGATTTGATTGGTGAATTCGACAAGCATGATCGAATTCTTTTTAACAATTCCCATCAGCAGCAAAATTCCAATCATGCTGTAAATATTTAAACTTTGAAAGGTCACAAGCAAAGCAAAAAAGACTCCGCTGATACTAAAAGGCAGGGCCATCAAAATCGTCACGGGATCAATAAAAGAATTAAACTGCGCCGCTAAAACCATGTACGCCACAAGCAAACCCAAAACCAAAGCAAAGATCAAACCCTGGAAGGACTCTTTAAAAGTTTGTGCCGATCCCTGTCCTTCAAAATGATAACCAGCGGGCAAAATTTCACGCGCTTTCTTTTCAATAAAATCCATGGCTTCCTGCTGCGAAGTTCCTGGTTTTAAATTGGCAAAAACAGAAATAGACCTTTGACGATTGACCCGCGAAATCTGCTGCAGCGAGGGCTTCGTGTCCTGAGTCACGACTTGCGATAAGGGAATTAAATTAAATCTAGCATTGCCAATCAAAAGATTTTTCATGTCGCTGATCGTTTCGTTTTTCTTGACCAGCTGCAAACGAATGTCGTTCCTTTTTCCGTCCTTTTGATATTGTCCAACGCGCACGCCACCAATCATGGCGTTGATTGTACTGCCGATGGCTTGCACGCTCACTCCATGCAGGGCAGCTTGCTCACGATTGGGTTTTACTTGGATCTCGGGCATTCCTAATAAATAATTGCTGTCGACGTCGGCCATTTTGCCGCTTTTTTCCATCTCATCCATAACTTTTCGTGTGACGTTGGACAACTGATCCCAATCGCCACCTTGAATGATAAATTCAACAGGGAATCCGCGAGACGATGAAAAACCCCGCATTGAAAGATCTTGCAAGAATATTTTTACATCAAGAATTTTCTTGGTTTCAATCCGAACTTTTTCCATAAATTCAGTCTGGGTGAGTGAACGCTCATTTTTAGGCTTCATGGTGACAAACATCATGGCTGTGTTGGCATCACCACCCCCCGTGCTAAAGCCACCGACGCTGGCAAACACTTGTTTGACTTCAGGCTGTTCGCGGACCCATTTTTCAACTTTTTTAGTTTGCTCATTGGTGAAGGCTAAAGAACTTCCGACCGGCGTTTGAACTCGAGCTAAAAATAAACTTTGATCCTGAGGCGGTGAAAATTCTTTCGGAATAAATCGAACTAAAATAAAAGACGCACACATAAAAATGACAGATCCTAATGTCACCAGTCCCTTGCGCTTTAAGCTCCAATCCAAAGTCTTTGCATAAAAGGCGGCGAAGCGTTCAAACAAAATATCAAAGCCTTTGCCAATTTTTGAGGTTCTTTCCGAGGTATCAACAAAACTGGCGCCCCGCATTGGCGTGATTGTCAGGGATTCTAACAAGGACAGCATGACCGCTAATGAAATCGTGATTCCAAATTGCAAAAAGTATTTCCCGATCACACCTTTCATAAAGGCGACCGGTAAAAAAATCGCCACAACTGCAACGGACGCCGCCATGGCTGCAAAAGCCACTTCGCGCGATCCCAAGATAGCTGCTTGAATGCGCGGCCGGCCCATCTCACGATACCTAAAGATATTTTCAAGCACCATGATGGCATCATCCACCACGATTCCAATCGCCAACGTTAAACCTAGAAGGGTGAAAGTATTTAAAGTAAATCCTAAAAAGTACATGGCAATAAAGGCGCCCATAATTGAAGTCGGTATCGCCAGCAAAACATTCAACGTGGCAGACCAGCTGCCCAAAAACATCCAACAAACTAATGATGTTAAAATCACAGCCAGCACCAGATGAGAATTCAATTCATGCACGCTAGTTTCGATAAAGCGCGTACTGTCAAAATTCACTCGTAGTTGCATGCCCTCGGGAAGATCTTTTTGAATTTCTGCAATCTTTTCTTTGACGGCCTGGGCAACGGCGACGGCATTGGCGCCCCTTTGTTTTCGCACTCCCATGCCCAGCGAAGGCTCACCATTAAATCGAGCAATTCGGCGAACTTCATCCAAGCCCTCTTCAACATCAGCAACATCTTTCAGTCGCACCGAATGGCCCGGATCAGAAATTAACTGCCCAGCACGGCGGTTGATTGGAATTTGACCGAATTCTTCCACCGACTTTGCTTCGCCCATGGTGCGGACGTTGTAAAGCTTCGACCCCTCTTCGATAAATCCGCCGGGAAGCTCTGAATGCTCGGCCTTGATGGCGTCGATGATATCATTCACCGCAATATTTCTTTGACGAAGCTGATCTGGTTTCACCCAAACCCTCAGTGCGGGTGCGGTATAGCCTCCCAGAAAAATTTCGCCGACGCCAGGAACCGTTGTAAAACGATCTTTAACAAAATCACGTGCGAATTGATTCAAAAACTTTTGATCGCCGGTGCCGTCTTTTTTTGTGTAGGTCAGAGCCAACCAAATAATGGGTTGGTCCTCTGGATTTGTCTTTGTGATAACAGGGGTGTCGATTTCTTTCGGCAGTAAGCGCTGAGCTTGAGCAACTTTGGTTTGGACTTCTTGAATCGCCACATCAATATTTTTACTGAGGTCAAACTCAAGAGTGATGTTGGCAGCCCCACTTTTACTTGATGAGCTAATAGAGCGAAGACCCTCAACGCTGGTCATCGCATCTTCAATGGGATCCACTACCGTCGTTTCCATAACTTCAGGCGCCGCCCCGTCCAAAGAAACTGAGATATTAAGGACTGGAAAGTCAGCATCAGGCAACTGACTGACCCCCATCCTAGAAAAGCCAATAGCTCCAAAGATAATAAGGGCTGCCATAAGCATCCAGGCAAACACGGGATTGCGAATTGAAACGTCTGAAATAGCCATGGGCCGACAATAAGTAGATTTTAGGACTTAGTCATTCAGAAATTAGCGCCTTGCCATCCAGCAAGAACCGATTATTTTTTTCACCATAGGGGACCGTATTTGACATTTTAAGAGCTTCGCCCTATTTCAGTAAGCCTTCTTTAGATTACTAATCAGCTGTTTGAACCGGAGTTGTCGATGCTTCCAGCCGCCGTCATCAATTTGACTTTTGGGCTCTTTCTTTTTTTTAGCATGTCAGCCATCGCCTCCCCCGTTTTAACAATTTTTTGCAAAAGCCAAACCTACGGGGAATCAAGCCGATTGAACACCTTTCCCAGCGATGTTCGAGCCACTTACTTTGCTCCAGATCTTGAATTCAAAGACGAAAATGCGCAGCCGTTTCGAAATATTTTTGAAGGCCAGCCCTACGCAGGGGATGATTTAAAAATTCAACTGTTGGTAAGAGCCCAAACCCAAGATGGAAAAGTGGGTCTTTATCGATCTTCGGCCCATGTTGGGCGCCGCCTTGCCACAAATCAGCTTTTAGCAAAGTCGCGCAGTTTGCCAGAAAATCTTCTGACTGATTTAAATGAAAAGGATTTCGGAACAAGCATGATGGTACAAAAAGGAAACACTTTTGTTTTCGCAGGCGCCGGCAGCGACGAGTTTTTGATTTACGATTTAATCTCTCAGGCAACCCGTTCAGTGCATCTGCAGCCTTTGTTGGCAAACCCACGATTTTCGGTCAGCGGAAATTATTTGTTTTTCGATTTATTCAATCAAAAAACTGATCGCTGGCAGCAGGTGGCCTATGACTTCAACAATTTTAAATTGGTTTTCACAACTCCAGTATCAAATTTAGAATCCATCAGCCTTGAGTACAACCCAGCTCGAAAAAACTGGGTCTGGCTTGAGTTTGATCCTCGGTCTTTAGTGGCAAACCTGGTCGAATCTAATTCAAATAATAATTTAAATAACAAGTCTTCCTTGGTAAAAATAAACAGCCATGTCAGTCGACCTCTCATTTACTCGAACCTTCAAACAGGTTTAAAAGTTTATTGGGTCGAGACGTCTTTCAAGGCAGGAAAGGGCTCTTCTGGACAGGCTCACAGCCTGCTTTTGGAATTAAATTCTTCGTCGGCCAACGCCTGGCCCCTTCCAGAAGTCCTCCTGACGGAACTCAAAGATTCTCTTCCCGAGCATCTCATGTCAGGCGGATTTAAAGCACCACAAGATGACGAAATATATTTTAGTCTTTATTCAAAGGGTGGATTGATCTCTTTGAATACGACAACAGGACTTTGGAGATTGATCGCCACTTTTTACCCTTGTCTAGAACCCCACTGGACAATTCAAGGACCGTCGCAATGACAAAACTTTGTTTTATTTTTTTAGCGCTTTTAGTGGCCACCGTAGCCATGGCTAACAATGAATTGATCGATAAAGCGTCCCATGAAGCCGAATCACCTCGGGTTCCTCAGGCCGTCGCTAGTGATGTGGGCCTGAGCGCCGACTCAACGTCACTTCTTATTTTGAAAGATCCGACTCCAGAATTTAAAACCCGCTCTTATGAATGGCTTCTGGGAGTCAAAGTTCAAAGCTTTCAACCGTCGGGAGAATTGCGGGGCTACAATACCGCTCCATACCGCCTAGAAAATATTTCTGCTTTTTATTTACCGTCTTTAGAACTGGGTTTGCAATTTGATCTATCGGCTCCGCAATGGACTTGGGGATTCCTTACCCATGCCGGCTACAGCTCCCAAAATAGTTTGGTTTCATTCTCTGATAAAACTCAAGATCCAGAAGCGCGTTTGACGACTCTTTTAACGGATGTGGGTCTTCATTTGGCCTATGAACCGCTGCCAGGCCGTTGGGGTCTGCAAAGCGATTTGGGGGCTGGAGTGATTAATTATTCGCAGTCGGGCTCAAGTGCATATTCCAGGGTTTCCCGCGAAAGTAATTTCGAGTTTTTATCGCTGGGAGTGCACGTCAACGCCCCTCGGAACTGGCAAGTCTTACTGTCCTATATCAATCGAAACTTATTAAATCCTCAGAATTCAGAAATTTTCCTTCCGACAGATTCGCTGGAGCTAGGGACCCGGTTGTTATGGTAATTTATGTCCTGATCCTGTCGACACTGATGGCGATGGCGACGCCTCCAAGTTTAGAAAAAAAAGGCCCAACACTTCTCTTAAGTCCCAAAGACGCTGCTGATTTGATTTTGCGACAGGGTTTAAAAACCAAAGAAGTGAATGCTAATTACCAAACCTTTGCCTTAAAGTCTTATGAAGCACTGGCTGTTTACGATTGGAAATTCAGCCTAGAGTCTGGCTTTGAAAAAGATCGTACTGAAAGCTTCACTCTTTATGGCGTCGATCCAAATATTGAACGCCGCAAGGCCACCCTGGGACTGACAAAATCTTTTATTACGGGAACTGCCTTATCCTTTGATTATGCGCGAATTTCGCAAAAGTATATTTCACCAGTGAATCAAATTCCTCTGACCCTGGACACGGCGACCATCACTCTTGAACAATCTCTGCTAGGAAACTTTTTTGGCATCGGCGACCGCGCCACCGTTCACGCAGCTGAAGTTGAATACGAAGCGACTAAAATATTACGCGTGAATGAGCTGCAAAACTTAGTTTTGGATACGCTTCGCCAATTCTGGAACACTTATGTCGCGGAAGAAAATTTTAAAGAGTCTTTAGCCTCAAAAGAACGCTACGAAAAATTAGTGGCCGCCGTGAAACGAAAAAACTCGGTGGGCTATTCATCGCCAGGTGAATTCACCCAGATTCAAGCTGAATATGAAACCCGCATTCAAACCGTAAAAACGGCCTCGGTCGATTATTTAAAAAATATGGACCAACTTCAGACGCTGCTGGGCCTAGCGCCGGGGACTGAAATTAATTTTGTAATCCCCACAGAACTACCGCCCGCTCCGAAGTTGAAAGAGTTGCCCCTTGATGACCGCCGCACTCTTATCTCGCAAAAATTAAAAGTCGAGGCTGCGCAAGAGTCCCTTCGTGCGGCTCAATCAAAAAAACTTCCGACTCTTAATTTCGTCGGAAAATTAGGCGATAGCGGCCTTGATGACGACGCCAGTTTGGTCTTGAATCAAATCAAATCTGGTGACCATCCGAAATATTATGTGGGCCTAAAATTTCAATATAGTTTTGGCTCTGATTTACAAGCTCAAACCGAATTCAATCGTCGGGCTACTTTTGAATTAGAACAAGCTCGCTTAGATCGCCAGCGCCTGGAAGAAAAAGACAAGCAAGTCGAAGCCGAACGAAAAGTGACTTCAACTTTTGCTGTTGCGCAAAGTAAAAAGTTGCAAAAAGAATATCGCGAAAAGGCCATTCAAGAACTGACTCGATCCTACAATCAAGGCCGAACGGATATTGCGATTTTAATCGATGCTATGAATAAATATTTTTCATCTGAAGTAGAGTACGTGCGCTCCATTGGCGATTATCAAATCGCCCTGAATGAATGGGCGGCGGCTCGTGATGAATTGATTCCTAACCGGGAGAGCAAATGAAATCTCAGACACTCAAATTCTTTTTGGTCGGCGCTTTAGCTTTTCAATTCAGCGCCTGTTCCTTCGATAAAAAAGAAGTTCGCGATGAGCAGCAACGCCGAGAAAGCCAGCAAAAGGCAGACCGTGATGCGGAAGCCGACCAAATCGTCGGCACCTATGAAGGCTTTTTAAATATTCAAGGCAAAGCCTACGAAATTATTATGACGATCAACAACTTGGGTTCTCAGGGCGCTAGTAAAGACTCTGGCAGCGGAACAAGTTCCTCGGCATCGACCATAGCGGCTCGAATTAAAAGAAGCGATGTGATTCTTTCTGAAGACGCAAAGCTATCGGGAACCTATTCGCAGAATAGTAAGTTTCAGCTGAATAATATTAAAGCTATCGATAAAATCAGTGAGTTTGAAACTTCACGTATCGAGATTTCCGTCAGCGGCGACAGGCTGATCGGCAGTTTGAGTCAATTGGGCGGGAAATTAGGAACCTTGGACGTCACCCGCACCAGCCGAATTTCAAATTTAGACTTCCTGGATACTTGCGACTCCTTCTTTAAAACAGTGCGTCCCAAAGTGGAAGAAATCACGGGACTTTACGAGTTCACTCGCCGCCCCGAGGGCTATGCCCCGATGACACAAGATTTAAGCATTCAAGCTTTCCGAGATCTCTCTTTATCAGCTGTCACCCAAGCCGATGGCTTTGAAGCGATGACGATGAGCGCTTTTTTTGTTCCTTACGATGGGCCGGGAACTTTATATTTAAAAACGATCTCAGCGGGGAAAGAAATCTTGGCTCTGACTCTTGAGAGGCAAGACGGTCCCGTCGTCGTGTTTGCAGGAACTTATATTTCAAGCACGGGCCGACAGGGTCGGGCCGAACTTCGCAAAGTCTCTGAGGCAGCAAAGTTTTGTCCTGCCATTCCGCCCGATCGTCCTTCAAAACCAAGACCAACGCCCAGCCTTTAACAGCTAAACTTAATTTTATTTTTCAATCTAGACCTCGCCATGGGCCCATTTTTATCCGATAAAACAGGGGCGAGGTTTTGATTTGGATTTTTCACCCCTTGATCATTTTTATGACGCCTTAGCGGCTTTAGACACCAATGGTTTGGTGATTTATTGCAATGAATCTTTCGCACAAATTGTCGGCCTTTCTACGAACCGTATCATCGGCAAATTACCTCTTACAAAACTTTTTCTAGAATTTGATGGCCAGCCGGTGAACCCTGCCGATTTAGTGACCTCAGAAGCGACCAACTCACGAGTCGTCCGCTTTAAAACAAAGTCCAATGAAGACGGCATCGGTCAATACTGCCTCATTCCCAGAAAGCACGACCAGAATACGGTCATTCTTTTTGTGATGCAAGATCTGACCCTGGAAGAGCAGTTAAAAAGTAAGTACAAAAAAGAAATGGATTCCAAAGATCGCAAGATCGAGGAGATGAAATCACTCAATCATCTTTTACAAAAAATCCGCATGGTGCGCGAACCAGGGCAATTACTCCGAGAATTTGCCTTGCATGTTTTACAGCAATTTAAATTAGACAGTGCCTACTTGATCACACCCGAAAAGGTCGTTTCAGGCGTCTACACCAAAGAAGTTTTACCCGTTGATCCCTTGCTGGCCACTCTTCGAAGTTCTCAGTTGCCTGATCAATATAAGACTTATTCGGCGCAAGAATTTACTCAATTGCAATTAGGCTTTGTCCCCGGCCTTGAGCAGCTGCTTGTCATCCCCATCCGAACCCAGAATAAAGCGAGCTTTTTGCTGGCGGTGCCCATTTATAACAATCTTTCAACGGCTCACTTGGATCACGAGACCCTTCGAACACTGGCCGAACAAATGTCCTTGATGCTTGAAAATATGGTCCTTGAAAAATTAAGCATTTACGATGATTTGACCGGCCTTTTTAATGCTCGCTTTTTCAGAGAAAAATTAGACGAATTCACAAAGGGCTATCAATCATTATCTTTGGTGTTGCTGGATATCGATTTTTTTAAAAAGGTGAACGACACTTACGGACATCCTGCCGGTGACTTGGTTTTACAAAACATGGGACAAACTTTAAAATTAAACCTTCCCAAAGAAAGCGTCGTCGCACGCATCGGTGGGGAAGAGTTTGCTATTCTTATCCCTGAACTTTCCCTGGATAAAGTCATGATTTACGCCGAAGAGCTGGCCGTTCGCATTCGCGCCCTCAAGATGCCCTATGACGGGAAAATTTTAAAAATAACCTCTAGTTTTGGTGTTTCTGTTTGGAATCCTAAAGCCATGGTTGTTCGTGAATTTTACAAGGCCGCCGACGAGGCTTTGTATCATTCAAAGAAAAATGGCCGTGATCGCATTTCAATCTACAAGGCCTCTTAAGAAAATTTTAAAATTCGATTTTTTGCTTTTGCCATTGGTGCTGGTTAACTTGAAGGCGCCTCAAAAAATCATCTCTAGAAATGTATTTCCCACCTAAATTTTCTGTCACAGGTGTCACCATTTGAATATCCATCCATTCTAGGCTACGGCTTTGAAGATGTTGGACAAGAAACAAAAATGCCAGTTTAGAAACATTCGGCAGCCGATGAAACATGCTTTCACCACTAAAAACTCCCTCGACAAAAACCCCATAGATTCCTCCCACCAAGGTCGAATCCTTCCAACACTCGATGCTGTGGGCAAATCCCGCTTCATGAAATTTCATGTAAGCGCTTTTAAGCTCGGGCACGATCCAAGTGCCATTCTGATTTTTTCGCGGCTGAGTCTGGCAGGCCTCGATCACTTGCTCAAAATTTTGATCCATCGTGAAAGAATATTCCTGTTTTTTTTGCAGTTTTTCCAAACTCCGAGAAACATGCAGATCCGCAAAATCAACCACGCCCCTTTTTTCTGGGGAAAACCACAACATCGGATAGCCCACCTGCGGCCACGGAAATATTCCCTTTTTATAAGCATGAAATAAAGTTGCAACATCCAAGGTTCCACCAACAGCAAGAAGGCCGTCTTCATAGGTTTTATGGACTTCTGGAAACTGAACACTGGATTTCATAATTCTTCCAAACAGGCATCGCAATGTCCGCAGTGTTTTTCTTTTTCATGACCAAAATACAAATAAATCTGATTCAGTCGGCAATCCTCTTTATTTTTAATAAATTGAACTAAATCTAATAATTTTTTATTGGCCCATCGAAATCTTTTTTCTGGCTGTTCTAAGGTAAAATCTTTTTCCTCTGGGGAACGCACGGCTCTGAAAGGGAATGGATCTTCAGTTTTTTCTAAGCACCCCCAACGTTCTAAAATATTGACGCTGGATTCAATTCTGTAATCTGTTTTAGTTTTAAAAACCATCTGTTCGCGAAGATAATCAAAGCCGCCATCATCAACGCGGTCCCGGTGGTTGAGGATCAGCTCGTACACCCGTCGAACAAATTCAGGTTCTGGATTAGACCATTTTAAAAAATTCATCTGCAAACTGATATCATCTTCATCATACATCAACAGGCAATCAGCCGCTTTGCCATCCCGGCCGGCTCGACCAATTTCTTGGTAATAAGCTTCAAGACTTCCTGGGATTTCGAAATGAATCAGATGGCGAATATTTTCTTTATCGATGCCTAAGCCAAAGGCTGGGGTGGCCAGCATCAATGGACTTTCTTGGTCCATAAAAGCCCGCAAGTTTCTTCGACGTATATTTCCTGGCAGATCACCATGAAATATTAAATGGTCTTTTTTGCGCTCAAGGAAGCGGGATACTTTTCGCAAAGTTTCGATCAATGAAAAATAAATAATCGTGGGACCTTTTGAACCTTTTAAAGATCCAGCAATATATTCTAATTTTTCGTCAAAGCCATAAGCTTCGGCCACCCGAATGGCTAAGTTGGGCCTAGAAAGGCCATCCGTTTTAATTTTTGCTTCCAAGATATTTAAACTTGTTAAAATATCTTTTTGAACTTCAGGCGTCGCCGTCGCGGTCAGTGCTAACGTCAGGGGATTTCCTAATTGAGCACGCAGGAGGCCCAGCTTTGAATAATCAGGCCTAAAATCATGGCCCCACATTGAAATACAGTGGGCCTCATCGACGGCAAAGAGACGAATCTTATTTTTCCCTAAGGCCTCACGAAATTCAGGCACCCGAAAACGTTCAGGCGTGATAAAAATAATATCTAATTCACCTTTTGCTAGCTGCTCATAATTTCGATCCCGCTCCGATCGATTTTGAATGGACGTGATTCCTGCGACCTTCAAACCCAATTTTACACATTTGGCTTTTTGATCTTCAATCAATGCGATCAGCGGCGAAACAACAAGAACCAAGCCTTCATTGGGTTTTGCAAAAAATTGGTAGCAAAGACTTTTCCCCGAACCTGTAGGCATTAATCCGACGCAGTTTTTTCCGCCTATCAGCTCTTGGATGACTTCCTTCTGATAGGACCGAAAGTCAGGGTAAGGAAAATTATTTTGCAGTCGCTGACGAAGATCCATGATTTTTTATTTTTTTTGCGTGAGGGCTCGAATGCGAAAAATTTCGGTTTGCGCTTTTTTAATATTATCAAACTTAGCCTCTGGGACTTGGAACTCACGACCTATATCAATATATTTTTGATCCATTTCGTTGATCCATCGACCCAACTGGGCGGCCCGAGTCAAAGAGGCCATCATTTCCTGGGGATTGATCGGTTTATCCAAGAAGTCCAAAGCCCCTAAACGCAAAGCTTCTAGAGCTTTTTCTTTGTCGCCAAAGCCAGTATAAAAAACAAATGGAACGGCGAATTCCAATTTTCTGATTTCTTTCAGCAGCACAAGCCCATTCATGTGAGGCATATTAAAGTCTGACATAATAGCATCAAAATATTGACCTTGATTTTGACGAATTTTGATCAGATCCAAAGCGACTTGACCATTTTGAGCTTTAAAAACTCGGTAGCCAAGGGCCTCCAACTGAAGAGCCATAATCTCTAAAAGATCTGGTTCGTCGTCGACAATGAGAATATTAAAATCGGTTCCAGTAGGCACAATCTCATGCTAGCTCTTTCCCTCTGAAGATCAACTCCCTGGAAAAACCTAGCCCTATAGCGCGATGCATAAATATCGTCTTTTGCACTTAAAGATGAATTCTGATAATCCATGAGCTTCGTTAATTTAGCGATCAAAGTTTGCTCCTCAACTGGGCATCCCAAAATATGAAAAACGCTTCTAACAAAGGGTAAAATTATGGCCAAAAAGTGGGACATTAATATTGTACGAAATATTGGTATCTCGGCGCACATCGACTCGGGAAAAACAACTCTGTCTGAGCGAATTCTTTTTTACGGTGGAAAGATCCATGCGATCCACGAAGTAAAAGGGAAAGACGGCGTCGGCGCAACCATGGATTCGATGGATCTTGAGCGAGAAAAAGGCATCACCATCCAATCTGCGGCCACGCAAGTGGAATGGGCTGATCATATTATCAATTTGATCGATACTCCGGGGCACGTGGATTTCACCATCGAAGTGGAACGTTCTTTGCGCGTCCTTGACGGGGCTATTCTTGTTCTTTGTGGCGTGGCTGGTGTTCAGTCCCAGTCCATCACGGTGGATCGTCAGATGAAACGTTACGGCGTTCCTCGTTTGGCTTTTGTGAATAAATTAGATCGCCAAGGTGCCAATCCTTTCCGCGTGAAAGATGCTTTGGTTGATAAATTGCGTTTGAATGCTTTTATGGCTCAAATTCCAATTGGCCTTGAAGAGCATCACAAAGGCGCTGTGGACTTGATTTTGATGAAAGCTTTCATCAATGAAGGCGAAAGCGGCGAGTCCGTAAAAGAAATCCCAATTCCAGCAGATTTGCTCGACCAAGCTAAAGAGTATCGTCAAATTATGATCGGCAAATTAGCTGACGTTGATGATGTTGTTGGCGAAAAATTCCTCATGGAAGAAGAACCTACCATTGAAGAACTTCGCGCAGCCATGCGAAAAGGCGTTATCTCTTTAAAGCTTGTTCCTGTTTTTTGCGGATCCGCTTTTAAAAATAAGGGCGTTCAGCTTTTGCTCGATGCTGTGACTTATTTCCTACCCACTCCGGCAGAGAAAAAAGAAACCGCTTTGAACCTTTCTAAGGGTGAAGAGAAATTTGATCTTTTTCCCGTCAATGAAAAGCCATTGGTCGCGTTGGCGTTTAAGCTGCAGGACACTCAATTCGGTCAGCTGACTTATATGCGTGTTTACCAGGGCCAAATTAAAAAAGGGGCTTTCATTATCAATACAACGAACAAAAAATCGGTCAAAGTACCGCGTTTAGTTCGTATGCATTCTGATAAAATGGATGATATCGACGTGTCTTACGCCGGTGACATTGTGGCCTTGTTTGGAATCGATTGTGCGTCTGGTGATACTTTCTGTGACGAAGACGTGAATGCAGCGATGCAATCAATGCACGTTCCAGATCCAGTTATTTCTTTGGCGATTGCTCCGAAATCTAAAGAGGGTTCAAATAACTTTTCTAAAGCTTTACAAAAGTTTAGAAAAGAAGATCCTACTTTCCGCGTTTACCGAGACGAAGAATCCAATGAAACCATCATTCAAGGAATGGGCGAGCTTCATTTGGAAATCTATGTTGAACGGATGAAGCGTGAATTTGCTTGTGAAGTGATCGTCGGTGCTCCGCAGGTGGCTTACCGTGAAACCATTGGCCAAGAAGCATCTTATGATTACACTCATAAAAAGCAAACAGGTGGCTCGGGTCAGTTTGCTAAAATTGTCGGAAAAATTCGGCCTCTTCCTCCGCAGGAAGATGGCAAAGTTTTCATGTTCTCAGACAATGTGACTGGTGGTCGAATTCCTAAAGAATTCATTCCAGCTGTTGATGAAGGCTTTGAAGAACAGTGTCGAAAGGGTCCATTGATAGGTTTCCCGATCGTTAACGTGGAAGTTGAATTGATCGATGGATCTTACCATGATGTCGATTCAAGCTACATGGCCTTTAAAATTGCTGCGATGGCAGCCATGCGTGAAGTTTATCCAAAAGCAAAACCAGTCGTCCTTGAGCCGATCATGAAGCTTGAAACGACGGTCCCTGAAGAATACCAAGGACCTGCTACTGGCCAAATCAATCAGCGTCGTGGTGTGATTCTTGGAACTACATCTTTTGAAGGAACTGTTGTCATCGAAGCTGAAGTTCCTTTGTCAGAAATGTTTGGATATTCAACGGACCTGCGTTCTGCCACCAAAGGGAAGGGCGAGTTCAGTATGGAATTTGCGAAATATTCGCAAACACCTCGGAACGTCCAAGAAGAACTGGTTAAAAAGTTCATTCAAAAGAAAGCTGACGAAGCTAAAAAATAGTGTTGTTGAAAAGATTAAAAGAACTAAAAAAGCCGGTCTTAAGGATCGGCTTTTTTATTTTTGGATAGCAAGCTGAGGAGGCTTTTCAGCCATTAATTTTTCAATGATCAAATAATCACCATTGCTAAGCTCCATAAAAAGCCCCAAGCCAACGATTAAAATAAGACCTAAGCCATAGATAATATATTTAGCCATACCCAATAATATCGGCCAAACCTGGGCGAAGATTGAGTGGAATCAGCGCTAAAATCTCGTTTTGAGACAGGCCTTTGCCCTCTATAACCCGCGTCATGGATGTTTTTATACATTCCTTAATAGGTCCGTGCTAACTTCGAGACTATTTCATGACAACAATTATAATTCTCCTCATTTTCACTCTTGGTATTTCATTTTTATGTTCGCTTTTAGAAGCCGTCATTCTATCTGTTAATTCAGCTTTCGTTGGCGTCTTGGTCGAAAAGAAAAAAGGCAGTGGAAAGCTGCTTGAAAATCTGATTGAAAAAATAGATCGACCTATTTCGGCCATTCTTACCTTAAATACAATTTCCCACACTTTAGGTTCGGCTTTTATTGCCTTTCGAGTTCAAAAACTTTACGGCGACGAATACGTCACGATGACCTCGGTCATCTTGGTTTTCTGTATTTTATTTTTAGCTGAAATTTTACCTAAATCATTAGGCGCGGCCAATTGGAAAGCTCTTGCTCCCTTTACCGCTTACACTGTTCAAGCGATGATAGTGATGCTTTATCCCCTGGTGGTTTCTTCGGAAAAATTAGGAAACTTTTTTAAGCGGGTTGAAGACGTCCCCGAGGTCACTCGGGAAGAAATGATTATGACCGCCGAACTGGGCGCCGAAGAAGGAACTCTAAAAACTAAAGAGTCCATGATCATTAAAAACTTACTCATGTTAGATAAAATTTTTGTTTCTGACATCATGACGCCACGATCGGTTTTCTTTGCGCTGGATGGAAATCTAACAACAGACGAAGTCTCACAAAAGAATAAACCGATCCGGTTTTCTCGGGTGCCGGTCTACTCGGGCTCATTGGATAATATTATTGGAGTGACTCATCGATATAAAATTCTGGAGTCGCTGTCTCACGATGAAATTGATAAAAAAATCAATGAGCTGGTCAGCCCCATTGCGACAATTTCCGAGCGAATGACCGTTTCCCATGTCCTTGATTTTTTCATCAAAGAAAAAGAGCATCTGGCGCTGGCCGCTGATGAATATGGTGTCATTACAGGGCTTGTGACGCTAGAAGACGCTGTCGAAACCTTGCTGGGTGTCGAGATTGTTGATGAATTCGATAATGTGGAAGATATGCGGAAATATGCTTTGGAACAGTGGCAAATTAGAAAACAAAAACTTCGTAAAACTTAGATTTAACCAAAAAAAGAATCTACTTGATGCTCATTTCAAAAAGCTGTGGAAGTCCGGGTCCAAAAAGCACCACCTTCATCACCAAAAC
Source organism: Pseudobdellovibrionaceae bacterium (assembly GCA_043779385.1). Classification (GTDB taxonomy): domain Bacteria; phylum Bdellovibrionota; class Bdellovibrionia; order Bdellovibrionales; family Bdellovibrionaceae; genus JAYWDA01. Next base: position 6,491 of record JAYWEU010000130.1, on the reverse strand, counting down.
TACGACTAGGGTTAACATCCCTAAGATGAAAAAAAGACTGATGGTTTCTAGATCTTTATCTGTTGGTTCTTTCATTTTTTTGCCCTTCACTGCATCAAAGCTTCCGCCTTTACCAATACAGCATAAAATAGGCCAAATAAGGCTAGTGCCAGACTGACTGACAAATTCAAAGGAGCTGACAGTGACTCGAGAAGACCTTGCTAAGAAAATTTATCAGATCAGTTATTTGCGCGGAGAATTCAAACTTCGTTCAGGAACGACGTCACAAGAGTATTTTGACAAATACCGGTTTGAGTCCCAGCCGACGCTACTTGCTGCCATCGCTGAGCACCTGGCGCCTCTGATCCCCAAGGAGACTGAGGTGTTGGCGGGACTTGAGTTAGGCGGAGTTCCCATTGCAACCGCCCTTTCACTAAAAACAGGAATCCCTGTCACCTTTGTTCGTAAATCAGCAAAAGACTATGGCACTTGTCAGTTCGCCGAGGGATTAGATCTAAAAAATCGAAAAGTCTGCATCATCGAAGACGTCATTACGACCGGAGGCCAGGTTGTCTTAAGCACAAAGGATCTGCGCAGTCTTGGCGCCCACATCGACCATGTCCTTTGCGTGATTCATCGGGGAAAAGAAAAAGAAGAACCGGCTTTAGTCCAGCTAGGCCTAAAAATGAGACCTTTATTCACGATGGATCAATTAAAAAATTCCTAAGGGATTTTCAAGGCAGCCGAAGAAGTTACTTTTCGGCCGCAATATAAGCGATCCAACTTAGGCAGGACTCACCCTTTTCAGTGCGTTTAAATTTACCATCGCCTTCCCCTTTTCGGGTGGTGCCTTCCCAATAAACATGGGTTTTTTTGAAACCAACTTCTTCCATCAGGTCGCGAATTTCAGGAATCGACCACATTCGCCAATCATATTTAAAAACTTTGGTCACTTTTTTCCCATTCACCCGAAAGTGAATATAAAAAAGTGCAAAATTTGAAATCGGATCAAAGCTGACTTGGTCCCAATAATAGGTAAATTTCTTCTTTTTATGCACATCTTCAATGGCATCATAACACTGACTGCCGCCGAAGATGTCGACAATAAAAAGTCCGTCTTTACGAACACTCTGGTAAACATTTTGGAAATATTTCTTTAATAATGATCGGCTTTTAAAACAGAAATACGAAAAATTCATGGCGACAGCTACATCGACGGCTGGCAATGGCCCCGTCAAAACATTATGATCTGCAATATGCAAGCGCCTTTTTTGGTCGGCGCTTAATTTTCCTTCGTAATATTTTCGCCCGTAATCCATGGGCTCTGGGTCGATGTCTAAGCCATAAGCCACATGATTTGAATTGAACTTCACCCACTCGGCTGACAAAGAAAAAGTTCCGCAGAAATCTTCTCGAAAAAATTTGGGCTTTTTCTTTTTCAATTCCTTGTAAGTTTGAACATAAAACTCGACATCAGAGCGCGGTGACTGCACGGATTCTTCGTACAAATCATACTTATCAAAAGAAATTCCTTGGGACTTTTTGGAAATACGCCGAGCTTTATTGCGGGTCGAGCTGATATTTTTTGACATAAAGCTTTATGGAACCTCAGAAATAATTTCACGAATGCGATCAATAATTTCGTGTTTTTGGGGTACGGAATTATCCTCTAAGTTCGGATGTAAGCCAATTCCAGGTAAATTTTTTCCGGCGATTACCTGAGGGCGCGCCAGTAAGCTGTAAAACAATTCCTGCACGACTCGGTACGCCAAATGTTCGCCAAAGTTTGTGACTTCGGTATCTTCATTCACAAAAAGAACCCGGCCCGTTTTCGCAACAGAGGTCTTAATCATTGACCAATCGTAAGGATAAATCGATCGCAGATCGATCACTTCAACGGACAGACCTTCGATTTTTAGCCGATCAGCCACTTCATTACAGATCAATAGATGGCGACCGTAAGACACCAACGTGATGTCGTTGCCCTCACGAGTGATTTTTCCTTTGCCAATGGGAACTAAGTACTCTTGCAAATCGGGCCAACGGGCTTTCCATTGGCTGCGATCTCCAATGGGCGCATCAATCATCGCTTTTAATTCTTTTTCATTGGCAGGCTCACCAGGAATTAATTCTTCTCCTCTGACACGCATCAGGGCTTTTGGTTTTAAGAAAAGAACTGGATTGGGATCTTGAATTGATGACAGCATCAAGCCGTAAGCATCCAAGGGTGTCGAAGGCATCACAACCTTCCAACCGGCAAGTCTTGAAGCCCAGGCATCAAATGAATGCGAATGATATACCGAGCCGCGAATTCCTGCTCCGACAGGTGTCATCACAGTCATCGGCAAATTGTACTGACCATTGGTACACCACAAAGTATTCCCGGCAATTTTTAATTGATCGATGGTATTAAAAATATAATCACAGAATTGAATTTCAGCGACACAACGATCGCCCGCCATCGCGATTCCCATCGCCATACCGATAATTCCACGCTCATCCAGAGGTGTGTTCCAAGATGTCCTCAACCCTTGAGTCACCGTAAAGGCCCCGCCTAAGGGGGCGCCCACGTCCTGCCCAAAAATATCGCGAACATTCAATCGACTTTCGCCGTAATGTAAAGCCATGCGGATGGCTTGAGCCATATTTGCCATTAGAATTTTCTCCAGTCCGCATTTTCATTATCAACATAGATATGATCCCAAACAGTCTCTGCTGATGGAACCGGCTCTTTGCGAGCCGTCTCTGTGGCGCGAACACTTTCTTCTTCATAGCCCGTCCAAATTTCTTTCACTTTGGCGGCCGTTAGAAGTCCCGCTTTTAACAAATCTTTTTCAAAAGACTTTACACAGTCCATTTCATTTTCATTTAAATTCGCACCGCTGGCTGACGAATGGCCATATAGTCTAGAGACATTGGCTTCAATAAAAGAAGGCTTTCCCGTTTTACGAATGAACTCCATCTCTTCTTTTAAAACTAAATAACTTTCAATCGGATCATTGGCATTGATCACGCGCGAGCGAATATTAAAAGCTTTAGCGCGATCCGCGATAAACTTTTCACCATGCTGGCCATCATAGCTCGTCGAAATTCCCCACCGATTATTTTGCACTGTGATCAACATTGCTAGCTCGTGCCCAGGGCGCGAGGCCCAGACTAAGCCTGACGCAAAATCGCCTTCCGCTGTTCAAGCATCACCACCTGTGACAATCGAAATCCCTTTGGATTTATGTCGACTTTGCGCATGCGCGGTTCCACAAGCAATCGGATACTGAACTTCAATAGGCGAGGTCACGGGTGCGACATTCCACTTTGGAATACAATAGTGATTAGAAAAATTACGGCCGCCGGTCGAGGGATCTGTCGCCCGATTCATCATAAGTCTGATGGAATCAACCATCTCTAGTCCCATGGCAATCAAGGTTGGTGTCCCACGATAATGAAGATGCAACCAATCGTATTGAACACCTTGGCCTTTATGAACCAGCATTCCCAGCGGAACACCCCAAGCCTCTTCACCAGGTGCTCCAATCCAAAAATAGGATTCTCCGGCTCGATAAATTTTAATCAAACGCTCTTCAAGGACTCGGGACTTGATCATCAAATCATGCATTTTCAGCAATAAATCCTTAGAAAGGCCCGAAAATTTTTTACTTGATGGTTTATTCTTGGATGACTTCGGAGAGGTCTTTTTGGTCATCGCCATTTCCTTATCATAGTCTCACAGTTGAAGCGCCTTCATGTTTATGCCAAATGAGCTGATTTTGTCAGTGAGATTATGATCGCAAAACAGGCCCTAACGCAGCCTGTCTGCGATCAGCCCCGCCCTACTTCCGAGCTTGGGGGCCGACTTGCGCTTCTTCAATGCCCATCAGATCAAGAAGGACACTGGTTGCTTCCTGAACATCAGCTCGTTTTAAGTATTCCTTTTCACGCTCTTCTTTTTTACCGTAACGAGTTTTAGTTTTCTTTTTCTCTTTTTCGATTTTCTCTTTGTCCTTCAAGATATCGCTGACTCGAATGACTTTGCCGCGATCTTTCGCTTTCACTAAGTCTTCTTTAATTTTTTTAAATTCATCATTTTTATCAACCCGAGCTTGGGATTTATCTTTTAAGGTTTTAAGCCATTCCGGCTTTAAGGTGAACCACGCGCCTTCGCCGTCTTTCACAAAAGCTGTGTCAGACACGAAGTTATCGATTTTTTTTGGCGGTAACGAATAGTCTAAAGACTTCTCGCCGATCTCTTCGGTGCTAAAAGGACCTGGTAAAACAACATCGGCTTCGACTCCGCGATGCTGGGTCGAATTTCCGCCGGGAATAAAGAACATCCCAATCGTGACCTTCACAGCTCCTAAATCATTCGGGACTCCGCGGACAGTTTGAACACTGCCCTTTCCAAACGTATGGTCACCGCCAACAATCACGGCGCGTTTATAATCTTGTAAGGTTCCGGCGACAATTTCAGAGGCGCTGGCACTGATTCTAGAGGTCAGAACGACCATCGGTCCTGGCCAATCAATGGCCGCGTCCGTATCAGCAAACACAATTTCAGAGCGTCCTTCATTTTTAGAAGACTGCTTTACAACATTACCAGTTTTAAAAAATAATCCAGCGACTCGGACGGCATCATCCAGGCTACCGCCACCATTATTTGATAAATCTAACAGTAAACCTTGAACTTTATTTTCACGAGCCTGCTTCACTAATTTTTTCATATCATCAGCGCAAGTTCTTCCGCCCCGATGGGATTCGGCATAAAAACTTGGTAAATTAATAATTCCAATTTTTGCTTTTTTTCCACTGATTTCTTTATCCAAGTAAGTGATTGATGCAGCTTCATCTTCTAATTTCACTTCATCCCGAGTCAGAACCACATCCAAACGTTTTTTACCGTCAGGCTTGCTGCGCAAAATACTTAAGTGAACTTTTGTTCCTTTATTTCCACGGATTTTTTTAACAACATCCTTTAAATCCATATCGATCACATTTTCTAATGCGCCCTCGCCTTGGCCAACACCGATAATTTTATCTTGAGGTTCAATCTGACCTGATTTTGCGGCCGCTCCGCCAGGCACTAAAGCTTCGACCACGGTGAACCCATCTTGCGATGACAGCGTCGCGCCAATGCCTTGAAGTTTTAACTCCATGGAAATTCGGAAGTCTTCCCAAATATCGCGGGACATGTAGCTTGAATGAGGATCCAAAGATCTTGCAAAACTATCTAAATAGCCTGCGTAAATATCACCGACAGGCGTTTCAACCGTTCTTTTCACTGCACGGTCATAATTTTTGATCACAGCTTTTTTAGCTTCCGGAAGTTTCATATCTGTCGCTAGATAATTTGAAATTTGAAAATGAACATATTTTTTCAAGAACTCATTGGCCTCTTCTTTATTCTTTGGCCAAGGTTTTTTATCTGGATCGTAAACAAATTCTGTTTTTGAATCAAATTTGTAGTCTTTGCCTAAAAAAGCTTTCGCAAATTCAGCTCGCTCTTTGACTCTTTGGTTTAATAAATCTTCGACTTTTGTTAGGAAAGAACAATCCTGATCTTGGCTTTTTTTAAATTGCCCAGTCATAATTTTTTTGATCTCTTCAACATCTGATTGGATCAAATAAATTTTAGCTGAATCAATTCTTTTTAAATATTGATCATAGACTCTAGTTTCTAATTCTTTATCTAGATTGCTGTACTTCACATGATTCGCTAAAAAGCCTTGCTCGATCGGATAAATATAGCGGCACTCAAGGCCCGTTTTTTCACTCCGGAGCTGGGCTTCTGCGCTGGAAAAATTTCCAATGAAGCCTCCAGAAAAAGCTACAACACTGACCAGAAAAGTAAACTTAGACGAACCAGACATTTCAACCGCCTTTGATGCCATTAGGATATCAAATACCTATCGGAGCACATGGAATAAAAATAATACCTGACTTTAGTAGGAAGCCGCAAACAATGTCGAATCCCTTTATCGATCTTCAAATAACGATAACTGCGACGGGCTTTGAATTGGCTCAGAGCGCAGGCCCGACAGCGTGACTTCGTGCTTAATAAAATTTCCTTTATGGGTCTCGATCATGAAAAATGACATCTCTGGGTAGCTGGACTTTAGGCGAGTCATCTCTTCCACAATCAGCTGAATATTTCTGGGATCATCATCCGACATGCCAAATCGATGATGTGGATTATGTCCATAGGACTTGATGGCCTCTTCAACACTGGCGCGAATGGCCCGTTGCTTCAGCTCTGCAACGCCCATCATCAACTTTTCATCACCCAAAAGATGCCGCGTTGGGTGATGACTGACTGGAAATACACTTAAATAATTGGGCTCCATGGGAAGCCATTTTCTAGAGACAAATTCCCGCACGCCGGCCTTTAAAGTTTCAGGGTGATGACCACGTGCTGTGATCAATGAAACTGGTCTTTGATTGAAGGTCGCATGATAAAAGCATTCCCACGAGGGGCCTTTCCATTGGAAGTCAGGTAAATTTAGAATGGCGGCAACATCTTC
>JAYWEU010000129.1:0-13469 GCA_043779385.1 Pseudobdellovibrionaceae bacterium | reverse complement strand
TAGTTTGCCGGTTGAGGCTCAGAACACGCTTGATAAATCGACGGTGCAGGCCAAAGCAACAAAGCCCGCCGCAAATCCTAATAAGGCTCAAAAAGCTTTAATCACCGGCGAACAAACCTATATTTTTCAGAAGCCTAATTTTGATGCCGAAGTCGCAACCATTCTAACACCCAGTAAAACAATCTACTTTATATCAATGGGAAAATGGGGTCCCTTTTATAAAATTCGATTAGAACCTGGAAAAACAGGTTATGTTCTGGATTCAGATATTCGAATATTAAAAGATCCTAAAAACAAAACCCAGGGCAGTAATAAAAATTCAGAGGAAGAGAAAGACGCCGGCGGAAAAAGTAAAAAGCGGCGCCATGCTAAGTCCTTTAAAAATGCCAGGTACTGGGGAGGCGTTTTACAGATGACGGATTTTACAGAAAATACGATGAATAATATTCGCCATCAATATCTTCCTTTTTATGGAATCAAAGTTTCAGGGCCACATACTGTTTTGGAAGACGACACTAATATTGAAGTTGATTTACTGTTGCATTGGGGTCCACCCAGCTACTATACGGATGCCACTTCAAATACGGCGGCAGGATTTTTGATCATTACGGATCTACTTTGGCAGTCATTGCAGCAGCAATCTAAAAATGTAATGACCTTTTTTGGAGCGGGGCCGATGTTTCGGTATTCTCATATTTCATCCACTTTGACGATGGGGACTATAAAGTCTGAATACGCCTTGGACGACATGGTCTTGGGTGCCGCGTTTAATGCAGGAATGGTGACTCGCTTAGACCAATATGCACTGCGTTTGGATGCTAAATACTACTGGGAGAAGCAAAAATATTGGGCAATAGGGCTTGCCTTTCAATATGAGTTTTAAGAGTATGGCAACCCATGGCTATTACGATTTTACCCACCGATGTTATTGATCAAATTGCCGCTGGCGAAATGGTCGAACGTCCCGCGCATTTAATCAAAGAACTTGTTGAAAATAGTTTAGACGCCGGCGCAAAAAAAATAACCGTTGAATTTGCAGAAGGTGGACGTTCCGTCAAAGTGATGGACGATGGCCAGGGAATTCCTCCGACTGAATTAGTGGCGGCCCTCGAGCGATTTGCGACTAGCAAAATTTCGTCTTCAGACGATTTGTGGCGTCTAGTCAGTTTTGGTTTTCGTGGAGAGGCTTTAGCCAGTATTTCTGCGGTGGCAAAGCTGACATTAACTTCCCGGCAGCAAGACTCTGAATTAGCGGCAAGAATTATTTCTGAGTTCGGAAAAAAAACCTCTGTTGAAAATGTGGGCGGTATTTTTGGCACTCAGGTTGTGATTGAAAATCTTTTTGGGAATGTCCCAGCCCGTCTAAAATTTATGAAAACCGCGGCCGGTGAGCATTCGCAAATCAAACAGACTTTAAAAGCTCTTGCTCTCAGTCACCCCAGCGTTGAATTCCAAATATTTGAAGATCAAGAATTGATTGAAATGTGGCCCGCCGTTGAAAATTTATTACAGCGGGCCGTGCAGATTTTAGGTCTTAAGAAAATGTATTTCTATCAAAAAATTCGTGAAGGTTTTGACGTCGAAGTGGCTTATGGATCTCCGCATGACGTGGGCCGAACTTCAAAAAATATTTGGCTTTTTGCACAGGAACGTTGGATTCAAGATCGAACTTTGCAGGCGGCTGTGATGGAAGCTTATCGAAATTTACTGATGCATGGTGAATATCCAATGGTGATCGTTAACCTGAAAGTTCCACCCGATCAAATTGACGTCAATATTCATCCGACAAAGTCCCAAGTTAAATTTGCCCAGTCCCAAATGGCGTTTAGAGCCGTGCAAAGCACTTTACGAGAGGCCTTGGAGCAAGCGCCCTGGTTAGAAACTTTGGGTTCGTCAGCCAGCGTGGCGCCGGGAAATGGCCCCTGGGTTCAACATCCGACCCATGAGCTTCTGGGGGAGCCAGAAAACTTGCATTTTTCGGGCTCGTCGTTTTCACAAGTTCAATATGCTAAAAAGAGTTTGGACCTGAATCGTCTGTCTGAGTTAGCGGAATCCAGATCCCAATATCAGCCTGTCGTGCCTGAAGAAAAAACAAGTGGTCATTGGTCGCGCCTGCAGGTGTTGGCGCAAGCTCATCTAACTTATTTGGTTTGCCAGTCTGCGGATCAAATTGTTTTTGTGGATCAGCATGCCGCCCATGAGAGAGTGATGTTTGAACGCTTGATGCGCAGTTGGCAAGGTGGTCGCCTAGAAATTCAAGAGTTCCTTTTCCCCTTAGCCATTGATTTGTCGACGGCGCAAATGGAAGCCCTTTCTTTGTGCGAAAAGGAACTGCAAAAATTGGGTATTTCGATTGAAGCCTTGGGCCCCAAAACTTTGGGAGTGAAGGCTGCGCCGGCCATCATTAAAGAATCTGCTTTGCACCAAGCTTTACAAAAAACAGCTGATGAATTGCTGGAGCAGGGGGGATCTTTTGCCATGGAAAAAATGATGGCAGATCTTTGCGCACGCCTTGCTTGTCATTCAGCGGTGCGAGCGGGGCAAGCATTAAGCCCTGAACAGATGACGAATTTATTAAGCGAAATGGATGAATTCCCGCTTTCTAGTTTTTGCCCTCATGGCCGGCCCGTTTCTGTTGAATACCCTTTTTATCAATTAGAAAAAGATTTTGGAAGAATTGTTTAATGTTAAGAAAAGCCATTTTCGTTCTAGGAACGACAGCTTCGGGTAAATCGGACTGGGCTTTGCAAATGGCAAGCGAAGTTTCAGGCGCAATCCTTAATTGCGATAGCATCCAAATTTATGATTATCTTAAAATTGGGGCTGCTCAGCCGACGCCGGCAGAAAAAGCAAAAGTCCCCCATTATCTATTTGCTTACGTAAAGCCCCCTGCTGAGGTGACGGCCGGCGAATATCGAAGGGCTCATTTAGAAGTTTTAAAATCCTTAAAGACGGCAGCTTTTGTGGTCGGCGGAACAGGATTTTATTTTCAAGCGCTTGAAAAAGGTATGTTTGCAGCCCCGGCTGCTGACCAAGAAATGCAAGAAATGATAGAGAGCGAATTGCAGGAGCCACAAGGGGAAGATTTATTGTGGAATGAGTTGCAGAAAATGGATCCAGTGTCGGCTGCTAAAATTCATAAAAATGATCATTACCGATTAGTGCGCGCGGTGGAGGTCATTCGCCGCGAAGGTCGTCCTTTGTCTGAAATTAAAAAAGAGTTTGAATCTAAGAGTGAGCCTTACCCATGGCAATATAAAAAGTTTGGTGTGCGCTGGCCGAAAGAAAAGTTAGAGCTTCGAGTTCGCCAGCGAACTGAAAAAATGCTAGAGCTTGGACTAGTAGATGAGGTCAAAGGATTGCTGGAGCAAGGACTTCAGTCCTGGGCGCCCTTGCAAGCGGTGGGTTACCGAGAAGTTTTAACGATGATCGAAGAAAATAAAAACCAGGCATGGTTAAAAGAAGAGATGATTAAAAACACGATGAAGCTAGCTAAGAAACAAAGGACCTGGTTTCAACGCGATTCACAGATTCATTGGCTGGAAGGCGATAGCGACTTTCAGAAATTTAAATCGGCTACGCTTGATTTTTTAAAGGGGCCCTCCCATACTGAAGCCCTATGAAAAGTATGACTGGGTTTGGCCAAGCACGTCTGCAGGGTGAAGAATCAAATTATGAAGTGAATGTTAAAACCGTGAATGGTCGGTTTTTAGAAGTTCGATTCCATGCCCCCCGAGAAATGGTGTCCCTTGAGCCCGAATTAAAAAAGCTTTTATCCGAGCATTTTATGCGCGGAACCGTCGATATTTTTATCTCACGAAGAATGAAAACTTTGTCAGCGCCTGGCAAAGTGATGATCAATGAAGATTTGGCCAAAGATTATTTAAAAGCCTTCACGCAGCTTTCTAAGAAATTAAAAATTAAATTTCAACCAACTCTTGAGCTGCTGACACGTCAGCCAGATATTGTTCGGCTTGAAGACACCGGTGATTATTTAGAAAAAGATAAAAAAACAGTCCTTCAGGCTTTTCGAAAAGCGATGGAGGCCTGTGCCGCCGAACGCGAGCGCGAAGGTTTGGCTTTAAGAAAAGAAATGCAAAAGATTTTGGGCCAGTTGGAAGAGCACGTGGCCCAGATCACCAGCCTGCGAGAAGAGGCTAACAAAACCTTACAAGACCGCTTTATTCAAAAAATTGAAAATCGTCTGAAGGCCACGTCAACAGAAGTTGACCAGCAAAGATTGATGCAGGAAATTGTTTTGCAGTTGGAAAAAAGTGATATCAACGAAGAACTTCAGCGTTTAGAAGAGCATATTAAAAATTATAAAAAGATGCTTGTCAGTGTGACCTCTGAGGGCAAGAAGATGGATTTCTACACGCAGGAGTTGCTTCGCGAGGTGAATACCATTGGATCAAAATCTCAGGTGGCCAAGCTGACACAGGCTGTGGTAGAAGCAAAAACAATGATCGAACGTCTAAGAGAACAGGTGCAAAATATCGAATGAGCCCAGTGACGAAGCCGACCCTCACTCAAATTATTGTTGTTGCAGCCCCCAGTGGTGGCGGCAAGAGCAGCTTTGTCGAAAGGGTTTCGCAAGAAAATCCGCGACTGGTGGATGTCGTCACTTGTACAACAAGACCGATGAGAAAAGGTGAAAGCCAAGGAAAGCCCTATTATTTCACAACCGAAGACGAGTTTAAGAAAAAAATCAGTGAAGGCTTTTTTGTCGAATGGGCCCATGTTCACAATCGGCTTTATGGCACCTCTCATGAGGAACTAGACAAAGTTTGGTCGCAAGGCAAATGTGCGATCATGGACGTCGATGTGCAAGGAACTGAGACTTTTAAGGCCAAGTTTCCACGTGCGGTGTCTATTTTTATCATTCCGCCCTCTATTGACGAGCTGCGGCGCAGAATCATTAAGCGGGATGGCGGTGTGCCTGCTGACATTGAGCTTCGAATGGAAAATGCCAAGCGGGAGATGCAGGAAGCGGGCAAGTTTGATTATCAGATTGTGAACGATCATTTTGAAACTTCTTATGCTGAATTTAAGAAAATCATTGAAAAATTATTAGGTTAAGTGTTACACCTACAGGCTTCTTGGAGGTTGCATGGCTCGTGTCACGGTCGAAGATTGTTTAGAAAAGGTTCCGAATCGTTTTGCTTTAGTTTTGATGGTTTCAAAACGCACAAAGCAGTTGATGAAAGGCGCCGAGACCACTGTGGCCATGAGAAGCAATAAGTACATCGTGACATCCCTTCGTGAAGTGGCCATTGGCAATGTGGGCTTTGAAGGGAATATGGAAGCCGAGCATGTGCGCCTGCAAATCGAAAAGGATCTGAACAAGTAAAGACTTTCGTCTAATCGAAGACATTTCTTCATGCTTTCTGCAAAATAGTTTATCATAGAACAATGTCTGAATTTTTGACCACCGATCCGGGTTGGGGCGCTCAGCCTGCAAAAACCCTTGAAGATCTATTTCAGAAAATACGATCGTATTTTCCACAAGCTGATCTGAGCATCGTTGAAAAAGCTTATTATTTTTCTGAAAAAGCCCATGAAGGACAATTTCGTCGAAGTGGTGAACCCTATATTTCCCATCCATTATCTGTCGCTGGAATTTTAGCGGACCTGCATTTGGATTTAGATACGATCATGACTGGTATTTTACACGACACTGTCGAAGATACGCCCGTGACTTTAGAAGATGTTCGTCGTGAGTTCGGTGAAACCGTAGCTATGTTGGTTGACGGAGTGACAAAAATTTCTCAGATTAAATTTAGAAATTCCATGGAAAAGCAGGGCGAAAATGTTCGAAAGATGATTGTCGCCATGGGAAAAGATGTGCGCGTTGTTTTAGTGAAGCTGGCAGATCGCCTTCACAATATGCGCACGCTGCACCATATGCCCTATGAAAAACAGGCTCGTATTGCTCAAGAGACTTTAGAACTTTATACGCCTCTTGCTGGTCGCATGGGGATTAACTCTTTAAAAATTGAATTAGAAGATTTATGTTTTCGGTATTATAGGCCGGATGTTTATTACGATCTTGTTCAAAAAATTAAAAAAACTGAAGCTGAGCGGGTCAAGTACATCGAAGATGTCAAAAGTATGGTCCGCAAATCGTTAGGAAAATCCGATTTAAAGTGCGAGATTTACGGAAGATCAAAACATCTTTGGTCGATTTATCGTAAAATGCAGCATCGAAATATCGAGTATGAACAAGTCTTTGATATCCTCGCTTTTCGAGTGATCGTGAGTACCATTGGCGAGTGCTATGAAGTTTTGGGACATGTTCATTCGTTGTGGAAGCCTGTGCCTGGAAGATTTAAAGATTTTATTGCGATGCCTAAGGCCAATGACTATCGCAGTTTACACACGACGGTGATGGGCCCTGGTGGCGAACGGATTGAAATTCAAATCCGAACTTTAGAGATGCACCAAATTGCAGAGCGTGGGATTGCCGCCCACTGGAAGTATAAGGAACGTGGGAAAATTAAAAGTGACTCCAGTCAACAAGCAGATTGGCTGCATGATTTAGTTTCATTGCATCAGTCGGTCGGTAACTCAGATGAATTTCTAGACACTGTTAAAACTGAAATGTTTGAGTCAGAAATTTATGTTTTTACTCCGAACGGAGACGTCAAAGAGTTTCCGGAGGGATCAACACCTGTGGATTTTGCCTATGCCGTTCATACGGATTTAGGAAATCGCTGTGTTGGCGCACGAGTGAACGGAAAAATGGTGCCGCTCAAGTATGTTTTGCAAAATGGCGACACCGTTGAAATTAACACTTTAAAAACTCAGCAACCGTCAAAAGATTGGTTAAAATTCGTTGTTACTAATAAAGCTAAATCAAAAATTAGATTGTTTGTAAAAGAAGAGCAGCGCCGCAGGTCTATTTTAACTGGAAAAGATTTAGTTGAAAAAGAGTTTCGTAAATTTGGTGCGGCGGCGGTCAAGCACCTTAAAGGGCCTGAGTTTGAAAAGTTTCTTTCCGATGGCGGTATTGCAAATCTGGAAGAGCTTTATGTTAAAGTCGGCTACGGAAAACTAGAGCCAAGGCATTTGGTTGAGAAGTTATTACCACAAGGTGTGCCTTTGCCTGAAGGGGCCGCGAAAAGCGACTCCACCTTTATGGAAAAGGTGCTTAAGGCCGCCACCCAAAAATTTAAAAAAACACATTCATTGGTTTCGGTCGATGGAATTGATGATGTTCTGGTTCACTATGCAAAATGTTGTCATCCGATTCCTGGGGATCCTATCGTAGGATTTATTTCCCGCGGACGTGGAGTGGCTGTTCACCGTGGTGATTGTCCAAAAGCTTTTGAGCTGGATCAAGAGCGAAAAGTAGAAGTCAGTTGGAATGCAAAGCAAGCCGCCTCGGGGCAAGAGCGGGTGGTGCGCTTACGAGTAATTGCGCAAGATATTCCTGGATTATTAAAATTAATGAGCGAGGCTTTCGCCACCAAGGGAATTAATATTGAGTCCGCTCAAGTGCGTACGACGAAAGATAAAAAAGCCATATGTAATTTTGAAGTGGCTGTTAAAGATGCGTCCCAATTAACTGATGCGATTTTAGAACTTCAAAAAATCAAAGGCATTATCGGCGTTAATCGCGTGATGATGTAACGCAAAAGATTTTTATAATTTTTGCGGGCATAGGCAGATTTAATAAATTTTTTATTTGAGTATGATGATCGGACTCGTCACTAAAAATTTTTAAAGCTGTGCCGTGAAGTGATTTTTGCACCATTCTTTGTTTTTCACGGCTTAAGATGTTTTCAATCTCTAAATCGGTGGACTGAGGGGGTCCGATCACGACCCAAAGTCCAAGGGCGGATCTAATTTGATCTGATTCTTGCTGTCGGGAAAGGCCGATTTTTCCAAGAACTCGTTTCGTCCAGGGGCTCTTTTTTTGATGCCAATGGGCTAATGTATTTTGAAGCTCTTCATCAATCACTAATCGAGCCCAAGGGCTGACAGCAATGGTGTCTGAGATCTTATGCATCATCTTCCAAGCGTCGTTGCTTGATTTCTTAAAGGTCGTCATACCTTAACGATAGAAGCAGTGTCCTATTTTTTCAAGTCAGTAGGAACGACATTTTCGTCATAAGATTCTGATATCAGCGTCGTTCATTTTTTAAGAGGCTTTTTCTATTTCCCATCCCGGAAACACGATGACGGCTGGATGAACTCGTAGAGCTTTGGCCAAAACTTTAGCTCTTTCAACACCGATGTTAATTCGCCCGGACTCTAATCCGGAAATAGTGGACTGGGGAAGGCCACTCATCTGAGCCAGTTCATTCTGAGAAAGCTCCTGCAGCTCGCGAATCACACGCAAGGAATGACCTGGAGTCATAGCGATTCGTGTTTTCGCGGGAACAAACTTTCCGTTCTTTAAAATTTCTTTAACCTTTTTTCCTGTAATCATGGGCCGTGACCTCCATCACTAGAATTTTAACTTCATTAGCGACGACTAAATAAATCACTCGCCATTGATTATTCAGCCGACTCGCTCTTGCTCCTTGCCATTCGCCTTTCAGCGGATGATCGCGAAAGCCCTTAATCTCAAACAAGCCTTTTGGGCCTTGGAGCTGAACAATATCTTTCCATTTCTCAAATTTTTCCTGGATTTCTTTGGGTGCCTTGCCGAGAGCTTTGACTGCATTCTTTTCCAGAAATAGATTCCACATACTAAATAAGTACTATATTTTTTATGATATGTCAAGTTTTTATATTTTGTGTGTCGTCTCCGATAATGCGGTCACCTTTTGTCCTTCCGTTTCTTTGGAAATCACAAAATGTTTATATTTCAGAATCTGAAAACATGGAATATAGGGCGTTCTTTTATGGAGCTATCGTTGTATTTGCAGTGGCAGTGCTTGCATATAAAGGGGCGCAGAGAAAACTTAATGATCCAGTGTTATTTCAAGAATCTCAAATGGGGGAGGCTCCTAGTCGTGGACAGAAAACGGTGATGATTGTCAGCCTTATTTTCGTATCGAGTTGCCATAGAGTAAATGAGAGTTTTTGGCTAGCTTTGTCCTTTGTAATATCACCAAAAATATTGGTGCGGATTGATATGCAGAGGGGCTGTAGTCAAAGTAGCCACTGAAGTGATCAGAAGACTGAAAGTATTTCTGTCTTTCTGGAGGGTGCCTTTAATTTTTAAAAAACATTCTTCATTAAAAAGATCATAGTGCTTTTGGTAAATATCTTTGTGAATGATCGTATCGATAAAGCCAAATTCATCTTCAAAAGTGGCAAAGGTGACTCCTTTCGCGGTTGAAGGTCGCTGTTTAATGATCAGTAGACCAGCCGTTTCGATTCTGTGGCCTAAAGGTTTAGTCTTTAAGCTGGCCGAAGTTAATAAAGGCAATTTCATGGTGGCCCGCAAGGCCTCCATGGGATGAGCCCGAGCCGAAAGCTGATAGGCTTCGTATTCGCTGGTGACCGATTCAAAAATATTTAAAGATCTAAAAAGTTCAGTCTCTGGATCGTCGGACTTTTTATGGAAAAGACTAAGCTGGCTTTCACCCTGCGACGCTTGCTTTCTAAAATCGTAATCTAAAATAGTCCATAAAGCATGGCGCTGATCGGTTCCGTATTTTTCAAAGAAATCTCCTAAGGCTAAGCGCTGCAAGATGTCCCGATGAAGAGGGTTTTTTAATAAAAAATCTTCCATTGAAACATAAGGTTTTTGGGCGACGATTTTTTGAACTAAATTTTCTGCAAGGCCCTTAACGATACGAAAACCCAAGCGAAGAGCGCCTTTTTCAATAGTACAATCCCACTGCGAAAGATCGGCATCTAACGGCAGGATACGAACGCCGTGCCTTTTTGCATCATCAATCAAAGTGTGATTGCTATAAAAACCCATAGGCTGTGAATTAATGATCGAAGCGGCGAATTCAGCAGGGTGATGGCATTTTAAATAAGAACTGGCATAGGCGATCAAAGCAAAACTAGCAGCATGGCTTTCGGGAAATCCGTAATGGGAAAAACCTTTGATTTGCTCATAAATTTGCAAAGAAAATTCTTTTGAAAGTCCTGAGCGCATCAAGCCTTGGATCAGTCTGCGGCCCATCTCTTGAATCGAGCCTGATGAGCGCCAAGCGCCGATGGCACGCCTGAGCTGATCGGCTTCGCCAGGGGTAAAGTCAGCAAGATCGATCGCCATCCGCATGACTTGTTCTTGAAATAAAGGAACGCCTAAAGTTTTCCCTAAAATAGCTTTTAATTTTGGATGAGGAAGATCAATTTTTTCAAGACCACGTCTGCGCTTTAAATAAGGGTGCACCATATTTCCGACAATGGGACCCGGGCGTACGATGGCCACTTGAATAACAAGATCATAAAAAGTTTTTGGCTGCAATCGGCCCAACATCGACATCTGCGCACGACTTTCAATTTGAAAAGTGCCAACCGTATCAGCTTTTTGAATCATCGCATAAGTCGCAGGGTCTTCAGCCGGAATTTCATGCAGCTCACGACCGATTAGATTTAAAGTTTTTCTTAATGCCGATAGCATTCCCAACGATAAAACATCCACCTTTAAAAGCCCCAAATAATCTAAGTCATATTTATCCCACTGAATGATGGTGCGATTTTCCATCCGAGCGGGCTCAACGGGAACAATTTCAATGATAGGATCAGCCGATAAAGTAAAGCCCCCACTGTGAATGGAAATATGCCGGGGGAAACCTTCCAGCTCTGATGAGATTTTTAAAATCTTATCCTGGACGTTAGGAATATTTGAATTTTTTGTAAGGGCAGAAATATTTTTTTCAACTTCTTTAGCGGACAAGACGCCGACATCAACATCCAAGGACTTTGCGATTTCCCGAATCATCGAACGAGTGCGATAGGTGACCACGGCACTGACCATGGCCGCTCGGTCGCGACCATATTTTTGATAAATATACTGAATCACTTCTTCGCGGCGTTCATGTTCAAAATCGACATCAATGTCCGGAGGCTCATTTCGTTCTTCAGAAATAAATCTTTCAAAAAGTAAACCCATGCGGACGGGATCGACCGCCGTAATGGCTAAGCAGTAGCAAATCACGCTATTGGCCGCAGAGCCGCGACCTTGGCAAAGAATATTTTGCGAGCGGGCAAATTTCACGATGTCATAAATTGTTAAAAAGTAATCTGCAAAGTTCATTTTTTTAATCAGACGAAGCTCGTGCTGAATAGGATCACTGACGGAAGTTGGTAAATCCCCTTTGTAGCGTTTCTTGGCGCCCGCCCAAGCAAGCTCTGCTAAATAGGATTGGGCTGTGTGCGGAGCCGGAATCCATTCGGAAGGATATCTGTATCTAAGTTCTGAAGGGCAGAATGTACAAGATTCAGCAATCGCCATGGTCTCAGATAAAGCTTCTGGTAAATCGTTAAAAAGTTTTTGCATTTCTTTGGGTGACTTTAAAAAGCGTTCGCCATTCGGAAAAAGTTTGTAGCCGGCTTTTGACAAAGTGGTTTTTTCACGGATGGTGGTGAGGACATCTTGTAATTTTTGACGGTGAGGGATGTGATAGTGAACATCGTTGGTTGCAATGATGGGGAAACCAAATTCTTTTCTTAAATTTAAAATATTTTGTGTGCGCTGCAAATCCCAACCGTCTAGGGCGCGCAGCAATGGTAAAAAAACTCTTTGAGGAAAATGCTCTTTTAAAAATATATAATCACTGCCCGCATCAGGTAGGGCCAGCAAACCCTGGGCTGCTGGCCTGTTTAAAAATTCTGCAAGCTTTGAAATTTCCAAAGCGGCTTCACCCTTGGGTCGATCATGATGGGATTCAGTGATGATCCGGCAAAGTAATCCGTAAGCGGCGCGATCACGAGCCAGCAAAGTTAAACGCGGCTGCCCTTGAATAGCTAGGTCTGCACCAACAATAAGTTTTAAAGTTTTAGCGCCATTGATGACTTTTTGTTTGGCCGCCCAGTAAGCCTTGGGCATTCCATACAGGCCATCATTATCGTTTAAGCCCAGGGCGGTGTAACCTAAATGATAGGCTTGCTCGATCAGCTCTTCGGGGTGCGAAGCTCCACGCAAAAAAGAAAAATTAGTTTTGCATTTAAGTTCTACAAACATCAGTCAAAAATTCCATGTAAAAATAAATCAGGTTTATTTTCTGAGGCTTCCGAAAAAATCCACCAGGTGGGCCCTGTTTTTAAATGCACGATCCAGTATTGACGTTGAAAAGCCGTGGTCCACCATTCACTGCTGAGGCGCTCGGGTCCTTGCCAAGATTTAATCAGGTGCCGTTTATGATTTAAAATTAAGTAAGCGCCCAGTTTTATTAAGGGTTGAGGTTTTTTTAAAAGAATCAAAGGTCTTAAGGGAATGGGAAGGGGGATGGCCTCACCGGGTTCTGGGCGCCACGCACTTTCAGGTCTGTAAGAAGGGCAGGGGCTGGCTTTAAAGACACTTTTTTCGCCGATTTTTTGATGAAGGCGACTGATTAATGAAGCTTCCATTTCAAGATCTTCCTCTTTTTTAGAAAAAAAATCTTTTTGACGATTAGGTAAGGGGGTCTTTTCAAGAGCGCGTATTTCTACAAAAATAACAGAGGATTCAAGCGGCTTTCGCTGCAGATCAAAATCCAAACGTTCTTTTAAAATAGAAAGAACAGAAAGAATTTGAGTTTGCGGAAAACTGAAAGGAAAATCCCAATCCCGCAAAACTTCTTTGACCACTGAAAATTCTTCTAAATGGAGGCTCATCGAAAGTCTTGTCATCGATTCGTGCCGCCAAGAAAGCCTGTGCATTAATCTTTCCAGCAAAGGTCGCAAAATAAAATTCAGCGCTTCGGTTGTTTGCACGCGCTGATCGGGATCAAAAGTTTGAAATTCTTCAAGGACTTCTTGTGGTTTCCAGTGAGGCCAAGGGATTTGGTCATCGGAAGTGACTCTTTGGAGCGCCCATAAGCCTTCCGCGCCAAAGCGGGAGGAGACGCCTTGGCGCGGAAGTTTTTCTAAATCTTTAAAACTTTGAAATCCCAAACGCTGAAAGGTCTTAAGCATTTCAAGCGTCAAACGGGAAATTTCTTTTTGCTGAAAGGGATCTAGATAAAAAGCCAAAGCTTCCAACGGAAGTTTATTTTTATCAGAAACTTTATAATTTAAAAAAGCCCAAGCCTCAGCGGGACTTTTGCCGACAGAGATTTTAAGCGGTAAATCAAGAGCCTGCGCTTTTTCATGCAAGCCTTGAATAATTTCTGCTGCCGAAAAAAGGTGATGGCTTTTTTCCACTTCAACAAAAACAACCTCTCGATTCTTGGCCACTTGCGAAGAATACTGCCAGGCCATTTCGGCCAAGAGCTCGAGAGATCGGGAGGTCCGGGAGGATTGAAGGGCTAAAACTTTCACCAACTGCTCCACTTAAGTGTGCTTGAATTAACTCGCGCGTCGAAAAAGATCGGTTTTTCTAGATGCTTGTCTTCTCCTTGTTACCTTACGAATTC
>JAYWEU010000128.1:0-5128 GCA_043779385.1 Pseudobdellovibrionaceae bacterium | reverse complement strand
CTTTTTGTTGGTATCGAAGCTGAAGCTGCTTCTTGGTTAGTTCTGCGAGCCTCTTTAAACCACACTTTTGGTTTGTTGGGTCTTCAGAAAGCTAAAATCACAACAAGCAACAACACAGACGTTGAACAAACTGGTGCAGACTCTACAACTGTAGCAGCTGGCGCTGGTATCAAATGGAACAAGTTTATGTTTGATGGTGTTTTGGCGGCCTCTAAAGGTGGAACTGCTGCTAACACAACAGGCGCGATCGGTTCTGATGCAAACTTCTTAACAAACGCTTCTTTGACTTACACGTTCTAATTAGAACTTCATAAGTTTAAGTTAAAAGACCCCGCCACAAGCGGGGTTTTTTTATGGAGTGGACTTGGCTATTACCAAAACTCGATCCATCGAGGAATAGTTTGACCAAAACTCGATTGGGGTGTATTATGGCTAAGTGAATGATATCTCGCGCTATTTAAGCCAAATAATACCAGATGATGCCCTTGATTCGGGTAAAATTGCTTTTATTAATGGGCCTCGCCAAGTAGGGAAAACCACCTTAGCTCAGCAGATTAAATCTAAGAAATACCCAAACAGCCATTATTTTAACTTTGATGATGATGAGTTTAAAAAAATCTGGATTCAGTCGCCAAAAGATATCTTTAAAAACTATGATAAAAACAGTCTTTTAATCTTTGATGAAATCCACAAAGATCGAAAATGGAAAAATAAAATAAAGGGCCTGTACGACATCTACAAAAATGATTTTGGAATTATTATCACCGGTAGTGCGCGGCTAGATTACTATCGTAAATCGGGTGACAGCCTTCAAGGGCGGTATCTGCCTTATCAGCTGCATCCCATCAGCCTGGGTGAGCAGTCTTATATAAAGCCGCCACCTCAAAAAGACTGGGAAGAAAATGCTAAAATTATATATGATTATGAAGATCTTCTGAATTTAGGCGGCTTTCCTGAGCCGTTATTAACAATGTCGCAAGAAAAAGCCTTGCGCTGGAAAAGACTTTACCGCGAACGAATGATTCATGAAGATTTACGGGATCTTCATCAAGTTCGCGATATTCAGCAGGTTGATTCATTGGCTCTGCTTCTTCAGGATCGGGCGGGCTCTCAGCTGTCCTATGAATCATTACGGCAAGATCTATCTGTTTCCTTTGAGACCGTACAACGCTGGATCGCTTCACTTGAGGCCCTGTTTTACTGCTATCGAATCAAGCCTTATTCAAAAAATATTAAAAATTCGATCAAAAAGGAGCCCAAACTTTATCTTTATGATTGGGCGCTGGCCCCCAAAGGGGGACCTAGATTAGAAAATATGGTTGCAAGCCATCTGTTAAAATCATGCGATGCATGGACACAGTCAGCGATAGGTGAATATGAATTATTTTATCTACGAGATAAGCAAAAAAGAGAAGTCGACTTTTTTATCACGGAAAATAAAAAGGCATATGCTTTAATCGAAGTGAAATCGTCGGATTCAAAACCATCTGAAGCACTCAAGTATTTTCGACGGCAACTAAAGCCTAAATTTTGTTTTCAAATTGTCGAAAATGAATCGTTAGAAAAAAAGCCTTCGCTGGCAAATCCTAACCTTAGGATCATGAGTGTAAAAAAATTTTTGTCGGCTCTAGTTTAAAATGCTCTCAAAACTAAACTTTGATATATGCTTTAAATGGCGGCCAATTTAGTCCTTCATCTGAAGTTTCAGCGTGCTGGGCCCGTAAAACTATTAATAAGTTATGTAAAATCAATATCTTACTAATCTTCAATTCATTTTCATAAAAAGTAGAATATAGTTTGCAAAAATGTAAATTATTGATTATATTATGGCAATGGAACAGATAGATATTGAAAGAAACCTTAGAGCTCTTCAAGCTCTCTATCCCGGCCAGACATCGGATAAGCCCCAGCATGTGCCAATGGAGCAAATTAAGGGGCTCCCAGTTTGGATGCGAGAGAACATTCAACTTCTTAAGCTGCCAATGAAAGAGGGGGCTCCATTTTATCTTATGATTCCTAAGCCACACCTCGAGTTTGAACACCTCATGCGTATCCATCGATTACTTCACGAGAAACTTGGTCCTCATGTTTTGGTTATTGCTGATCGCATGCTGCCCAAGCATCGGCCATTGCTCGTCAAGTTTCGAATCTCATTTATTTACAAGAATGAGTCTGTGTTTGTACCCGAGCTTGGATTGAAAATCGGACGGCTGAAAAAATTTGAAGATAACCCCAAGCTTGAATTAGCGGATAAAAAAAAGGGGCTCACTCCTTTTGCATTTAAGATCGTGGCTGGTTTTCTAACGAATCAAATTCCGAAAGAATTCACGCAAAAGTTTCTTCTTGAAAAAATGCAAGAGCAAACCAAAATATCTGCTTCCAAGTTAAGTCCTGCTTTGACCGAACTGACTGAGCGCGATCTTCTATTTTCAAATGGTGCAGGGCCAACCAAGTTTTACACTCAAGAAAATCATCAAAAAACTTGGGAGAAAGTTTTTGCTCAAACTTTGGCTCCATTATTCAAAGAAGTAGAAACCAATTACCTCCCAAAATCCTTAAGAGATTATGTCGTCGCTGGTGAGTCAGCTTTAGCTAGATATTCGAATCTCGCTCATCCCAGTCAGCACGTCATTGCTGTAACAACGAGCGAGTTCCGCCAAACATTTAAGGCGCCAAAATATAAGCCGTTTGCTAAAGAACTGAATGAAACTACGCTGATTCAAGTTTGGAAAGAAGATCCAGCTCTCTTTTCAATCAAAGGCGCTCAAAATCCAATTGAAGTCTTCTTCTCACTTCAGCGCAATACGGATGAGCGCGTTCAATTATCTCTCGATGAAATGCTGAAAGCCTATGGCCTTCAGCAAGAAAAGGATTAATTCGTGGCACGACCTCATGGATTCGATCATTTTTGTACTTATTTAAATGGATTGGAAAAACACTACGTCATCATTGGTGGCGGTGCTGCAGCCATTCTCCTGGAAGATGAAGGCCTTGAATTCAGGTCGACCAGAGATGTCGATCTTGTGGTCCTCGGACGGTCAGACGATCTCAACACTCGAATTCTTTCTTATGTTCAAGAGGGCGAGTACAAAATTAAAGAAGCAACCGAAGGCACGCCTCGATTTTATCGCTTCCGAGAACCAAATAAAAAAGAATGTCCTGGGCTTATCGAAATTTTTGCTCGAAATGAGCTGAGGCTTGAGTTGGCTGAAGGCCAATATATAATTCCGATCATTGATGCCTCAGTAGAAAAACTATCAGCCATTCTTCTTGATGATAAATATTTTGAAATCATCCAAACAAATCTCGTTACTTCGTCTTCTGGTATTCCACTTATCAATGCGCTTGCAAATATCTGTCTTAAAGCAAGGGCACACCGTGAGTTGTTTGATAGGAAAAATTCTGGAGACAGTACCGTTGATGAAAAATCCATTCAAAAACATCTCAAAGATATTTGGAGGCTCGCAGCCGTATTGACAGGAGATGAGGAAATCACGTTGGCGGGGCAACCTCTAAAAGATATCTCATCGGCCATTGCAAAACTCGATCAACTTCCATCTTCGCAGTTCAAGCAGGTTATGGAAAAAACGCCTGGACTTACAATTGCGCCTGTTATGACAGTCTTGAAAAAAGTATTTCTAAAATCATAAGTCATCAAGAAGACGAATCGAATCTAATGTTGATAGAAGCAAATCCAACTTGCATATATGCCAAAAATGGCGGACAATTTAAGCATATGATTAGTAGAATCTGCAAACTATCGGATTTACAGAGCTTTTTTTTGTTCGGTCCAAGGGGTTCGGGCAAATCAACACTTTTAAAGTCTTTTTTTAACGGCAAGGACTGCCTTTGGTTTGATTTACTTCATCAAAAAACGGAGTTTGATCTCAGTCGCGATCCTGATCTTATTTTAGACCAGTGGCGCGCAAAAAAAAGTCCATGGATTGTCATTGATGAAATTCAGAAAATTCCAAGACTACTTGATGTTGTTCATAAGGGAATCGAAGACCATAAAATTAAATTTGCCCTGACGGGATCAAGCGCAAGAAAACTTAAAAAAGGTGGCGCAAATTTGCTGGCGGGCCGGGCTGCCTCTTTTTTATTGGGACCTTTTTCTGCACTAGAGTTGGGAACTAAATTCGATCTGGAGAAATCATTAAGGTACGGTATGCTGCCCCAGTTTTGGTCGGACTCATCACTGACCGAAATTGAATATTCGCGATCACTTTATTCTTACGTGTCTACTTACCTTAAGGAAGAGATCGCTAGTGAGCAGTTGGTGCGCCAAGTAGAGCCCTTTCGAAGATTTTTAATTTGCGCAGCACAGATGAACGGAAAAATTATTAATTATTCAAAAATTGAGCGGGACGCTGCGATTTCACAATCACAGTCAGCAAGGCACTTTGAGATTCTTGTTGATACTTTAATTGGCGAGTACTTGCCTCCGTATCATTCCTCAATTCGAAAAAGACAAACTCAGAAAAGTAAATTTTATTTTTTTGATACAGGTGTGGTTCGCGCGTTGAATGATTTACTGGAAGAGCCCATCAGGGCGTCAACTTATGAATACGGGGAATTATTTGAAACATTCCTTATGAACGAATTCTTTAAGTTAAGAAATTTTTTAGAAAAAAGATGGAAGTTTTCTTATTTGCGCACCAAAGATGATGTTGAAATTGACCTTATTATTGAAAAACCACGTGGAAAGCCGATTCTGATTGAAATCAAATCAAGCTCAGATCTTAAAAAAGATTCTTTCGTCCAATTTAAAAAAATTGCAGATGAGTTTAAGGGCAGTCAAAAGTTCGTCTTATCGAACACAAAAACTGCTTTCAATGTCGACGATATTCAATGCCTTCATTGGGCCGAGGGGTTGCGACAGATCTTTGAAATTGAATCAGCCTAGCCTAATGCCAGCTGGAATCTGTGTTGTTTTCCATGATGTTTTTGTACGTCTTTTTCGCCGACTGAATCGTCGCCCGAGTTCTTCCGCTCGAACAACTCTCGATGCGCTCGTGCTTTCATACGATGGGAAACACAATTTTTAGGAAATTGGCTGAATCTCGAATTCAGTGTTGTCGGGTCTTTGTACTCGAACTCGATTGTTGGGCAAAGCAGTTAGTATAAG
>JAYWEU010000127.1:0-1879 GCA_043779385.1 Pseudobdellovibrionaceae bacterium | reverse complement strand
TTTATTCGCTTCTAGTGGAAACTAAAAGTTCTGGTTATCTAAATATCTATGAGAAAAGCAGCGCCGTTTCTGGAATTTCTTTTGCTTCTGGTCATATTATAGGTGTCGACGTTGAAGATAAGACGACTTACCTTGGTACTTTATTGATTCAAAGCGGTTATGCAACTCCGAATGATGTTCAAAATGCCATTAATGAAAAGTCGACTCTTCGCTTAGGTCAAAAGCTAATTAAAGGAAATTTATTAAGTCCCCATGCCTTTGATTTAGCTCTTTCTGAACAGATGAATATTCGACTATCGCGGACAATTGCAGATCAAATGGTTAAAGTGAACTTTTCAAGCAGCGAAGTAGAGGTTTCAACGCCTCATATCGATGCGGATCAATTATTGGGTTTTTTACACGACTGGATCGTCTCTAAACTTTCGGCAAATTGGCTGAAGTCTTTGTATATGATGTGGGCAAGCCATGTGATTGTTAAGACAACTTTTTTTAGAGTGGATCATCCAGCCTTACAGATGTCGATGATCAAACAATTGGATGGATTGATTTTAGAAATCAATAAAGGGACTAATATTAATAAGCTCCTGTCGGAAAAGCGTTACAACGAATCAGCACTTTACAAGGCCTTGCATTTTCTTCTGACAAAAGGGCTGATCGTTTTTAGTAATGCAGCTAGCTTTGCGACCCCTAGCGAGCAAATGGCAGCGGTTCGAAAAGTCGCAGCTGATTTTAAAGGCAAATCACCCTTAGAAATTCTTAATTTATTAAATATATCAAGGCAGGGTCAAAGTTCGAAAGATTCTTTGATCAGAGATTTCGTGCAAGTGATAGGGCCAGAGCCGTCTTCGCAAAATAAAGAATTATACCAGGAGTGGAAAGCCGTTCACAAACTGTATGAAGAGGCTGTGCTGCGAATGGGTGATGCCAATTTGATGGAACAGATGACGGTGGCCAACCAAAGTCGAGAAGCTGAGCAAAAGTTAAAGGCCACTCAGATTGTTGAAGAGGTGAAGCAGCTTCTTTTAATGAATATGTTTACCAAGGCTTATGAAAAACTAAATGAAGCCTTAAAGCTTTCTGGCCAGGTCCCACAGGTTTATATATTTTTAGCTTGGGCGAAGTTAGGACAGCAGGAACCTAACAAAAAGATTGCTAACCTTAAAGATATTGAATTTGATCTAATGCAGGTCCCAGCTGAAGAGCGCTACGACGTCTTTTTTCCGTACGTCACGGGTCTTTATCAGAAAGCTCGGGGCGACTTTAACTCGGCTGGTAAGTCTTTTAATAAAGCCATTGCAATTGACAGTTCTTTTATTCCCGCTCGCCGGGAGAGCAGTGTTTTGGCTTCGGCCAATAAAAAGCAAGATGTTCTTAATCTAGATTTAACAAAAATGGTTTCAGGTTTCTTCCGCAAGAAAAGTTAGAAATTAATCAAATATCCTACATCTAGAACTATTTGGCTGGTGGGTTCGGTAGGAGCTGGGTCCCAAGTCAATATTCGGTAATGCGGCCCGTAGGTCAGCCAGCTTTTTTGAGAGATTGGCGTGTAAAAAAGGGTTTCAAGCTCGATCCAATTCAAAAGTTTAAAGTTGCTATCACCGCCGTTGGCCATCAAGTAAGTCAATTTGGGCTGGTACCATTGAATCCAGCGCGGGAAATATTCCGGAGAAGTTTGCAAGCCCCAAAAAGAAAGTCCAAAAGCAGTGCTAGCCGTATTAGGCCCTTTGATAGAGGCAACAGCTAACCCCAGTCCCCAAATACTTTCTTGCAATGGAAGGCCTGGTTTAAAGCGATACAAAAGTTCAAATCTGGTTTCATCATATTGAGGAAATCCAATCTTAGACGTCAGATGAATGTTTTCATCCAGCTCAACACCCCA
>JAYWEU010000126.1:0-1889 GCA_043779385.1 Pseudobdellovibrionaceae bacterium | reverse complement strand
GGAAGTCCGAGTTTCTTTGCAGTCGGCCTAACGTCTTATTTTCCACCTGTGGAAACTGCTAAGCGTTTTCTTCCCTTGGCGCGACGAGCGGAGATGATTTTTTGACCACCTTTAGTTGCCATGCGAGCACGGAAACCATGGGTGTTTTTGCGACGACGATTGCTTGGCTGGTAAGTTCTTTTCATAAAAACTCTCCTATTTCTTTCTTTACGGGCCTTCAATAACCCAAATTACGACGCTATTTAAACGCTGATAGACGTCAATTTTCAACCTTGGGACAGGCGTCCGAATTAATCACATCGCGGCAATTGGGTCAACTGTTGAAAATAAAGGCGGTCACTGGTAGCTAACGGCCTCTGTCTTTAAGTTTTCGGTTCGTCGCGATTTCTCGGGGGGGAAGCAAAATGGAACAAAACCAGGTCGAAATCAGCTCTACATTTTGGGATCAGATTAAATCCCATATGAAGAGCCGAAATGACAATAATAAGCTGCTCGCCACGTGGTTAGATCCTATCGAATATATGGAGTCAAAAGTTCAAGACGGCCGCATTCGATTTATCCTAGGAGTTCCCAATGCTCTTCACCAATATTGGGTGGTTCAAAACCTTCAGGATAAAATTTACTCAGAAATTTCAGATAGTTACAAATCGCCATTTGATATCGAGTTTATTGTCACAGGGCATAAATCTCCTGTAGCCCCTGAAAATCCAGCGGCTCTTCATGATGCCATGAGTGTCAGTGATCAACCGACTAACCAGCCCTCCATGGTTAGTCAGAGTAGTCAAAAATCCGCCTTCTCTGATCCATTGAATACTGAGGCTACATTTTCGACTTTTGTGGTCGGTAAAAATTCAGAGTTTGCACATGCCGCTTGTTACAATGTCGCGCAAAATCCGGGGGGTGAAGATTACAACCCACTCTTTATATATGGACCGGTGGGAATGGGGAAAACTCACCTTTTGCATGCCTCTGGAAACCATATTAAGGAATACTTTCCACAACTTAGGATTATTTATATTTCTGCTGAAAGATTTATGAACGAATGTATCTCGGCGATGAGGCATTCTAAAATGGAGCAGTTTAGACAAAAATACCGAGAGAATTCAGATATTTTGCTAGTTGATGATGTTCAGTACATTGCAAAAGGTGAAGCTGTTCAAGCCGAGTTTTTCCACACGATCAATGCCTTTATTGACAGAAAAAAACAGGTTATTTTGGCCAGCGACCGCATGCCTAAGGATGTATTGGGCTTAGAGGATCGCAATCGCACCCGTTTAGAGCGCGGTTTAATCGCAGATATCACCATGCCAGACCTAGAAACCAGAATTGCCATCTTACGCTATAAGGCCGAAAAATATAATATTCGTTTATCTGAAGAAGTCGTAAACTTCATTGCAAGAATTTCTAAACGCTCCATCCGAGAGCTTGAGGGAAATCTTAAAAAAGTAAAAATGTTTTCCGAATTGCAGGGCTTACAAGTCGACTACGATCTGGTGAAAAGAATTTTAGCTCAGCACACCACCGCTTCAACAATTTCGGTCGAAGAAATTCAACGCTTAGTCGGTGACCATTTCAAAGTTAAATTATCAGACCTAAAATCAAGTGCCCGAGCCAAGCCGATTGTTGTTCCGCGCCAGATAGCAATGTATTTAATTAAGAAATTTTTAGACAAATCCCTGGTTGATGTTGGGAAAGCCTTTGGCGGCAAAGATCACACCACGGTCATGAATGCCATTGAGCGGGTCCAACATCTACAGTCGACAGACCAAGATATTTTTAAAGATATCGAGGAGTTAGAAACTCGCATCCACAATATCATTGGAGTGTGAATGTGGACTGTGGAAAAACCAGAGGATAACCCCGGGATGATTTTGGGGGTTATTTTTGGT
>JAYWEU010000125.1:0-5179 GCA_043779385.1 Pseudobdellovibrionaceae bacterium | reverse complement strand
CGTTTTTATCATCATATCATCAGCTCGACTACTTACCTGGCTTCGTTGGTACTTTAACATTTAAAGTCACGTCATCATCAACGCCGACACCCATATATTTAATGCCGGTGATTTTGAAATCACTCAATTTAATTTTGAATTGAGCTGCCAATTCATTACCAGCCACCTTATATGTGCCAGTGACTTTTTTCTCAATCCCTTTGATCTTCAGGATTCCAAAGCCAGTTCCATTTTCGCCCTCGCCCTTTACAAGAATCGCTTCAGGATACTTGTCAGCTTCCAAATGTTTCCGAGTATGATTGTCTCTCAGTTCGATACCAGTCTTCAAATTTTTAAGACTCACATGAATATCTTCCGCCTTCACTTTGCTGCCTACAACTGTAGCAAAACCTTTTACGTCGCTTGTCTTGCCCGTAAAATCTCCGGCTGGAATCAAGTGAATATCAAAAGCCGCTTCTGCTGCAAAAACCCCAGAACCCAAAATCATACATGAACAAAAAATCACACCTTTTATCATTTAAACCTCCTTCAAAAACAATGCTGTGAATTTTAATTGATGGCAATATTTTTCCTCTAACAGACTAGTATCAAGAATAGGTTTTTAGAAAATAGTCTAAATTTCCTAGCAAAATTTCTTCAGCCAACTTTCTATTTTTTTTCCACTCCTCGACTAGACCGACACTTGATGCATCGGAAACAAACTTAATTGAAAGAAATGGCACCGAAACTTTTTGACAAACATACGCCAGCGCAAAACTTTCCATGTCATAGATATCGCAAGGAACAGTTGGCAGGGTCATTTCGACTCGATCACCAGTGCCGCAGGTAACATTCGGCAAATTCTTAAAATATCGGTCGGGGCTGATAATTTTTCCTTCGGCTCCAGGAAAAAAGCCGGGCAGCATGCCAACAGCCGTCAGATCAACATCTCTTTCAACAAATACTCCAACTTCAACAACAGAGCCCGTAGACAATTGATGACTTCCGCAGGTTCCCAAATTAATTGCGATATCATATTTGGAAGCGCTCAGATGCTGATAAGCTGTCACAGCAGAGCGGAGTTTTCCAATTCCTGTATAACAAGCAATTATTTCGTGGGCTTGAAATGAAACTGGTATTGATGATTTTTTTATTTCAGCCGGGCTGGCAATGAAAACCGCCACTCGTGCCATTAAAAGAATTTTTTACGCTGCGAAGATGGAAGGATTTTAAGCATCTCTCGATATTTGGCAACGGTTCGACGAGCAATTTGAATGCCCTCTTTAGCCAAAAGTTCTGCAATTTTCTGATCTGACAATGGCAGCTTCAAATCTTCTTTACCGACAAGATCTTTGATTTTTAATTTTACAGACTCGCTGGCTAGATCATGACCATCTGACGACGTGATTCCCGAATTAAAAAAGTATTTTAACTCGTAAATTCCTTGCGGTGTATGCATGTATTTCGATGTTGTGACTCGACTGACCGTTGATTCATGCATGCCAATATCATTGGCGATATCTCTTAGGACCATGGGTTTTAAAAAGGCAGATCCTTTTTCAAAAAATTCGCGTTGGTGTTTCACAATGCTTTCAGCAACTTTATAAATTGTTCTTTGTCTTTGATGAATTGATTTGATCAACCATACAGCTGATTTTAACTTTTCTTGGATATAATCGGTGTCTTTCTTATTGGCACCGGCACCTTTGGTTAGCATATTTTTGTAAAAATTTGATATTTTTAATCGCGGCAAACCATCTTCATTCAGGGAGACACTGAAATCGTCTCCCACTTTATAGACATAAACATCAGGGCTGACGTAATGTGTGTCTTGTGGAAGAAAGGAACGTCCTGGCTTGGGCTCCATAGAGTAGATGATTTTGCACATCTCGATGACTTCTGCGATGTCTTTATTTGTCGTTTTTGCGATTGCTTCGTAGTTTTTCTTTTCCAGATCTTTTAAATGATTATTGATCAAATCAACTAAATCTTTGGTGTCTTCTTCTAAATGTTTAGCTTGAACCAAAAGACATTCTTTTAAATCTCTGGCGCCTACACCTGGGGGATCAAATTCATGAATTAAACTTAAGGTGTCTTCTAAATCTTCAATGGGAATATTTTCTTCCTGGCAGATCGTATCTAACGGAGTTTTTAAATACCCATCATCGTCAATATAACTGATAATTATTTCGGCGACGTTCTGTTCATATTCACTAAAGCCATTCATCTTGGCTTGCCAGGACAAATGCTCGTGCAATGTTTCGCTGGTCGTGATCGAATTTTCGTAATTCATTATTTCTTCGCTGCCCGACATCCCCTCGCGCGGAGGTTTCATATTGGCTTCGAAATAATTTTCCCACTCAAACTCGTCCTGCTTTTGTGGATCCTGCGTCGTCTGATCAGGTCCAGCTGGATCGATCACTTCGGCCGCTTCTTTGATTCTTTTTAAATCTTCCTCTTTTAAATCCTGAGATTCTTCAAGAATAGGATTTTCTTGAAGCTCTGCATGCACTGCATTTTCTAATTCCATGCGCGACATTTGCAGAAGCTTAATCGCTTGCTGCAGCTGCGGCGTGATCACCAGATTTTGGCTCAGATTCATGGTCTGGCGTAAAGCCATTGTTCGTTATCCTCTACAGTTTAAAATTTTCGCCCAAATAAAACTTACGGGCGAGCTCACTTTGAGTGATTTCCTGTGAACTTCCACTCACTTGAATTTTACCATCCTTCAAAATATAAGCATAGTCACAAATCCCCAAAGTCTCACGGACATTGTGATCGGTGATCAGGATCCCTATACCTTTGGCCTTAAGGTCCCGGATAATATTTTGAATATCTGCCACAGCAATAGGGTCAATGCCGGCAAAGGGCTCATCAAGCAATAAAAACTTAGGAGATCCCGCCAGGGCTCGCGCGATCTCAACTCGTCGCCGCTCGCCGCCTGATAATGAATAGCCGTAACTGTCTCGAATATGGGCGATTCTAAAATCAGATAATAAAAGCTCTAAGCGTTCAGCTCGCCTGACACCATCAAAGCCATGGGCCTCCAGGGCTACAGAAATATTATCTGACACTGACAGCTTCCGAAAAATACTGGGCTCTTGGGCTAGATAACTTAAGCCGATCTGCGCGCGCCGATACATGGGCTGCTGAGTGATCACTTTATTATCTAATAAAATTTCACCGGCATCGGGAGTGACTAGACCAACGACCATATAAAAAGATGTTGTTTTGCCCGCACCATTGGGTCCCAGCAGACCAACAACTTGACCTGCGTTCACTGAAAAAGAAACGTGATCCACGACCTGACGTTTTTTAAAAGCTTTTGAAATGTCTTTTATTTCTAATAAACTGCTCATATCACATCATTTCTTTTTTTTATCATCCATCGTCGCACGAACATTTTCAACTTTAACTTTTTTCCCACCGTCAAGAAAGACAATTTGTTCGCCACTTAATTCATCATTATTTTGATAAACTTTAGGATGACCCAAGAATGTAAACTTATTTGCGTCAATATCTAAGTTCATTGTTTCACTCATCGCATATTTGTCGTCATTGCTGACGCGCACCCCGCCCGAAAGAATGATATTCTTCAAAGTGGACTTATTTTTTTCATACACAAACACGGCGGCAGGTCCTTCGATCTTGGTTTCATTATAGTGGATGACAACATTGTCTAAAAATTTAGCTTCGTGGTTTTTTCCACTAAATTCAGCATGCCCGCAGGAAAGGTTAAAGAGTTTATTTTCGTTCAACTGTTTAGAGGCTTTAATTTGGTTTTTTACAAGCATTCGGCTTTGCTCGATTTCAACCACCATTTCAGAACCTTGGACTTTCAATCCGGCGCCTTGTTCGTCCTTTGGACCTTGCATTGATATCGGCCCTTGGCTGATGATCAATCTTTTTCCGGCATCATAAACAACCTCATCGGTCTGAAATACGTAGCCATTGGTTGAGGTGATTTTGACGTCACCCATGATTTTCATGCCTTTGGATTTTATGTCGATTTTTCCCGACTGACCTGTCACAACAAAATCAATTTGTTCTTTGTTATAGAACTGAACTTTCACCGTTTTTAGAAGCCAAGAAACATTCCCCTGATTGCCTTCAGCATCTTTGGCAAACAACTCCCAATCATGAGACCCTTTCTGGCTTTCAACCAAATGAATGCCCGAGGCTTTTTGCAAGGCTTCAGAGCTTTCACTTTTCGGATAGACGGGCTTTGTCTCGGACTCAAATTTCTCGAGGTGTTGTGGAAAAATAATTAATATTTCAATAAACAGAAAAATTAGAATCGCAACAAAGGCCATATTTTTAAATCGAGGGCCCGTCATAAGATCAACTTAATTTGTTTTTGGCTCATTGGGTTTCTTAGAGACTGCGAAATTGATTTCGCCGGCTCCCGCTTCGGTGACTGTGTACATCACTTTTTTAACAGTCAAAATATCAATACCTTTATCAGCCTCGATCGTCACTTTATTCCAAGCGTTCATATCCTCTTTAGGATTTTGCACAGCTTGATCAACCGCATCTTTTATTTGCTTACCCAGTAAGGCATTATTTTCTTCTTTAGCGCGCTTTAAACCGGCTTTCATTTCATCAAATAATTTTTGAATCATCCAATCTTTTTGATTTTTTACGTCACTGAAAGTGGCGATCACAGTTTTATCTAAAATAATTTCTTTACTAGAAACAACCACCACAAAAGCTGGTTTCAGGTCTTTTGTCGAGCTTGCTTCAGGCAAGGATAAATCCTTATGCAAGATTAACATCTGCTCTTGCCCGCTAAAATTTTGCAACAAGAAGATGACGAGGACCGTGAACATATCCACCATGGCCGTCAGAGAAAGCATGGCGACAACGCCCCTTTTTCCTTTTCGACGCTTTAAAATATTGTGATTCCGATGTCTTTCGCCCGGTTTGTAAATGGCCATTAGTTGGGTCCTCCGGTGGCTACAGAAATAGCCGGAAATCCTGAAATTAAAAGACTGTCCATGGCTTTAATCAAGCGCTCGTACGCCAGCTCATCAGAGACGGCAACAACAGCATCTTTTTTCTCGGGGTACAATTGCTTCACTCGCTGAAGTTGGGCGACAAGCCCCGCTTCATCGTACTGACTATTAATCAACGGTAGGGAAAAAGCTTGTTTACCGATCGTCAATACATAGCCGTTGGTTTTTACATCGACTCGCAAAAC
>JAYWEU010000124.1:0-1900 GCA_043779385.1 Pseudobdellovibrionaceae bacterium | reverse complement strand
GGGAATAGTAATTTCCCCTCTCCCCACGAGGGCCGCCACCAGATGCGACCTAGCTCTATGATCGGTGGATGCGTCGAAGTTTTTTCAAATCTTTTTATAACTTACCCGAGAGGGACTGACTGACATTAGCAAATCGTGCGCCTTCTACAATAACGCTGTTGGTAGTGGGTCTTGCAAAGTGATGGATACCAATACCGGAAATGTGACTGACGTGTCTTCAGCCGACGTTGAGCCCTTTTGTTCTGATGTGAATGCACTGTTAAAAACGAAAGCGCCCGAGACCTCTGTCGATCAATTAAAAAAAGGACTTATTTTAAAAATCAATAATGAAAATCTAATGAATCAATTGATCAAAGACGGCAACAAATCTGCTGTTCATGACGGTCAAGTCAGTGCCTCGACAGCACCCATTGCTTCTGATTTTTGTATTGTTTCAGCAAAACGAAGAGGGTATGAAACTCGTGATGGAGATTCAGTGAAGTTGAATCAAATATCAAAAACAGGTCAGGGTAACGTCGTTTTAAAAATGTCTAGTGCAGATAAAAACCTTGTGATCAATTGTTACCACCCTATTCGGTCGAAGGATTGGACCGTAGAAAATCTTAGGACCATCTTTGGTGACCTGGCTGATATTCAAATTTTAAACTAATTTTGGTCATAATGTCGTTTGAATCAAACGTTAGCCGATTCCTTAGGGAGAGACCTTCTTAACACCATTTTTCTCAATTTTTTTTGAGAGCTGGTGAATTTTCTCTTGCTGTGCCGGAGGCAAGCTTTTTAAGAAGGCTTCCGGATCTTTTTGAGCGCGCTCGAGGTATTCCTGCATTTTTTGTGGATCGCCTTGGGCTTTTTCGCCAATAACCCCAATGAGCTCGGCGCTAATCCCGTACATTTCATCCAAATTGCCTTTGTCTCCGGCTAAGGCGCTGGCGGCCGCATCTGCGTCTTTCGCCGCTTTCGTATCCAGCATTTTTTTTCGAGCCACAGGATCTTTTAAATCTTTTTGAGTCTTCGTGATAGCTTCCTTGGCGTCGTTATCTGCGGCATATGTGCGACCAGACACTCCAATGAGGCAAGCGATCAAAATAAAAAATTTCATAAAATCTCCTTAAAAAATATCTAAAATCTGACCATGACTTGTGGCCGGAGGAACCAGCCCCAATATAAATGAAAGAGTCGGAGCAATGTCTAATATTTTAGCGCGAACAGGGTAAATTCCCTTCTGAATTCCTGGGCCCGCGATCACCAAAGGAACCGTTCGATCATAAGAAAACCCCGTCACGTGGGTGGTGGCCTTATCCGCCGACTCCATAAAGAAGGGCCGCGGAATGATGATCAAATCGCCGCTTTGTTCGATCATGTACTGTCTTGATAACTGTTGACCCATCTCGCCGGGGGGAAGCTGACCTTTTCGATATTCTGAAGATGTGACGACATACCAAACGCCAGGCTCTTCTAAAAGAACTTTTTTAATTTCAATTTCTACTTCGGAAAGGTCCAACTTTTTTTCAGATAAGGTTTCGCGATCTATATAGAAATTAAGGGCTAGAAAACTTGCAATCCATTGATTATTTTTGGGGCGACCGTATTTTTTATCTAAATGCGAATTAATTTTTTTAAAAATGTCTAAGTAGTCAAATTTTCCAGATTCAAGTTTTGCTTTATTTGCATATTCGATGGTGGGAGCAATGCCATGATCTGCGGTCAGCACGATCAGTGTATTTTTTAAAAGAGCTTGGCTTCTCAAAAAGCCAAAAAATTTAGCAAGGATTCGATCTTCAGAAACGGTCATCTCTTCCATTTCGCGGGAATTAGGTCCAAAAGCATGTCCCAGCATGTCGTGGCTGGAAAGGCTAATGGCTAAAAGATCAGTATCCGCGCCTTTGCCAAGCTTTAATGC
>JAYWEU010000123.1:0-1902 GCA_043779385.1 Pseudobdellovibrionaceae bacterium | reverse complement strand
CGTATGGATTTAGGAATCAATTTATGAACAAATCTTCACGACAATAAGCTGAAATTATCGAATTTTAGCCTTTAAAAGATCCTGAAGGTGCAAAACTCCGACAGGTTTTCGCGGGTGCGCAGACGCCTGATTTAAAACAAAAAGAAGCTGAATCTTAAATTCTTCCATAAAAAACAAAGCTTTTTCTGCCAACTCTTCGCCGTCGATGGTGCGGGGGTTCAAAGTCATCAGATCTGTCGCTGATCCTGAAAATGGATCCTGATTTTTTTGCAAACGCCGGCGAATATCTCCATCGGTGATCACACCCATCAGATCACCTTTAACATCAACAACCCCAGCCGCACCGCGAACATCTTTATGGGTCATGATCGAAAAAATTTCTTTCACTGGTGTTTTTTCAGTCACCAATGGCAAAGCATCTCCGGTGTGCATCAGATCCTGAACTCGGGTTAGTAATCTGACTCCTAATTTTCCGCCGGGATGATATTCAGCAAAATTTTCCGGACTAAAGCCTTTCTCTTTCAAGACAGCCATGGCAACAGCATCGCCCATCGCCAAACTTGCAGTACTACTTGCTGTCGGCGCTAAGCCTAAGGGACAAGCTTCTTTTGAAACCTCAACATTCAAGACAATCTTTGCCGCTTTTGCCAATGTATTTCCAAAAGATCCCGTGATGGCGATCAGGGGAACCCCTTTGCGAGTCACAAAATTTAAGACACCAGAAAGTTCAGCGGCTTCGCCTCCGTAAGATAAAGCCATAACGATATCTTTTTTATCAATCATTCCCAGGTCGCCATGCAGGCTTTCTGCCGGGTGCAAATAAACAGCTGGTGTGCCCGTCGACGAAAACGTACTGGCAATTTTACGAGCAATATGACCCGATTTGCCAATCCCTGTGACGACAAGTTTTCCTTCGCAATTTTTAATCAGCTCTACCGCCGCAACAAAAAGGTCATCCATACGACTTTTTAAATTTAAAATCGCTGCTGATTCAATTTCTAAAACCTGATGACCTTGTTCAATAATTCTGGATTTCATGGGCCAACCTTAAAAATTTTGAGATTTACGAGCTTCTTTTTTTTCTTTCGTTTTTAAATCTGAATTTGAAAGAGTTTTATTTTTTGGCTTTACCAAAGTCTCTAGCAAATTTTTTCTGCTTAATGAGGCCTTTACAAATTGACTGAATAAAGGATGCGGCGACAAAGGTTTGGATTTAAATTCGGGATGAAATTGCACACCGATAAACCAAGGGTGATCTGGAAGCTCAATAATTTCGACCAAATCCCGTTCCTTACAAACACCGGCAATGATCAAGCCCTTTTTTTCAAACAGAGGTCGAAACTTATTATTAAATTCATAGCGATGGCGATGTCTTTCCGTAATCCGCAAAGATTTATAGATGGTTTCACACTTAGAACCTTTGGCTAAATCACAAGGATAAGAACCCAAGCGCATCGTTCCACCTTTATTCACGACATTTCGCTGCTCGATCATAAAATCAATCACAAAGTTTCCCCGGGCCTGAACTTCTTTTGCAAACTCGCGACTGGTGGCATCCTGAATACCACAGACATTCCTTGCAAACTCGATGGACGCTAACTGCATGCCAAAACAAATTCCAAAAAATGGAATTTGTTTTTCCCGGGCCATTCGAATCGCAGAAATTTTTCCCTCAGCGCCGCGATTGCCAAAACCCCCAGGCACTAAAATCCCGCTGACACCTGAAAGCGCCTGTTCAACATTTCGGTCACTGATCTTTTCTGAATCAACATAGACAATTTCAACTTTACAATTATTTGCGATGCCGCCGTGAACTAAAGATTCGTGTAAAGACTTATACGATTCCTTCAAATCCACATATTTACCCACAACACCAATGCGAACCACTTTTTCTGGATGGGC
>JAYWEU010000122.1:0-1910 GCA_043779385.1 Pseudobdellovibrionaceae bacterium | reverse complement strand
AATTTGAAACGATCGATAGTCATGAAGTGGATATGCTAGTGAACGGCGCCGCCATGCAAGAGATCGAAAAAATTCGAAATAATAAAAAAGACGGTGGGCTTAGCCAAGAGGTTGATTCTTCAGGAGCGACTAAAAAGATTCCAAGCGGTGGTTCTGATCCGGTTGGAAACCCAGGTCCCGTCACCGCCTAGTTTTAGTCAGCTTATCTTCTTTTAAAAAAAGCCGTAGCCTCATTGCAGAGGCTGCGCTATTCTAAGAGGGTGGAGCCAACGACTTGAACCCTCAGCATCTTCTTGAAAATTTAAGTTTTATTTTTTCGCAGTTGCGTCTTCAAGACTCTGTTGATGTGGCCCTTGTTTGGCTGGTGGTTTACCGGATTTTGGTTCTGATTAAGCGCACCGGCACCATTCAAATGCTGTCAGGTTTAGGTGTTTTGGCCATCGGTTACATTTTAAGTATTTGGCTTGAGCTTTTTACCTTTAACTGGCTTCTTGAAAAATTCTTCTCAAATTTATTTGTGATCGTTGTGATCTTATTCCAGGCAGAAATTCGCAGGGCCCTAGCCCATATTGGAAGCAATCCGTTTTTTAGTGATGTCAGTGGCGTGCAAGAAACCCATATTATCGAAGAGATCGCCAAAGGCATTATTTCGACGGCTCAACGGGGCTACGGAGGTCTTGTCGTCATCGAGCGCGAGATCATCGTTGATTACCATCTTGAGATGGGAACTGAAATGGACGCTCGCGTGTCGGCCGAGCTGCTGGTGTCGATTTTTCATCCGGCAAGCCCCATGCATGATGGTGCAATTTTGATTAGAAATGGAAAGCTTTTTGCCGCTGGTTGTTTTTTGCCTTTAAGTAAGAACCCCGCTTTAGATAAAAATTTAGGAACAAGGCATCGCTCGGCGATTGGCCTGACAGAAGAATCCGATGCTTTAGTTTTTGTGATCAGCGAAGAAAACAAGTCCGTCGGTATTGTTCAGGCCGGGCAGTTGCGTACAAACGCTGATCTGGGCGACATTCGCCAGGCGCTGTATGAAGTGTATAATCTAAAATACAAAGGCAGTGTGGCTGGGGAGTCTGCAACGTGATCAACTCGACGCCAAAGATCAGCGATATTTTAACTGAAAATTTAAGCTATAAAATTGTTTCTTTGTTTATTGCCATCATCCTGTGGCTGACCATCATGGGCCGCCGGGATTTAATTTTAACTCGCAGTATTGATATCGAATTTAAAACAGCCGCTCATTACCGAATTATTGGGCAAACGGCCGATCAAATTCGCCTCAGGCTTTCGGGACCTAGATCTTCATTGAAAGAACTGATGGGAGAGGTTAAAGGTAAAAGCTTAGAAGTGGATATTTCAGATCGTGGCCCCGGTATTTTTGATATTGATGTGCCGGTGAATCGAATTGAAATTCCAACGGGTGTACGGATTTTAAATATCCGACCGAATTTAGTACGAGTTGAGGTCGTGAAAGAACCATGATAGAAAAAAAGCATCCTAAATTATTCGGCACTGATGGAATTCGTGGGACGGCGAACGTGTTTCCCATGCTTCCCGAGACCGTGATTAAAATTGGACAAGCCTTAGGGTATTTGTTGCAACAGCAGAACAGCAAAACCTCCTCGCAAATTAAAAAAGTTGTGATTGGAAAAGACACAAGACTTTCCGGCTATATGATCGAGCAAGCTTTGGCCAGTGGACTTAACTCCATGGGAATTTATGTTCAATTGGTGGGACCGCTGCCGACACCTGGAATCGGTTATTTGACTCGAACCATGCGGGCCTCGGCGGGCGTTGTGATTTCTGCGGCCCCATTGGCTGTATCTAAAACAATTCTTAACCCATCCAATGTGTATTCCAAAGGAAAGGTGTTTTTGACGAAAACAATATAACGGCCTTGGGCA
>JAYWEU010000121.1:0-5207 GCA_043779385.1 Pseudobdellovibrionaceae bacterium | reverse complement strand
AAAATCTCCGGTGGATGTCAGCGGCTATAAACGATTTTTAGAATATTCTAAAAAAGTTTTTGACCAAGGTTATACTCGCCTGGCCGCCACACCTTTTTTGCACTTATGGAGCATGGTGAAAGTATCACCACAATTGGCGCGCCTGGGTGCTCATCGCAGTGTTTATAAAACAGTTTCAAGTTACATTAAAGACGAACATTTACGACAAGCCTTCAGCTTTCATTCATTATTGGTGGGTGGAAATCCATTTAATACTTCGTCGATTTATACCTTGATCCACTTTTTAGAGCGAAATTGGGGCGTATTTTTCCCACGTGGTGGAACCGGCGCCTTGGTGCAAGCGATGGTCAAGTACTACCAAGAAATTGGTGGCGAAATTGTTTACAACAGTGAAGTTGATGAAATTTTAACTGAAAAACATCAGATCAAAGGACTTCGTCTAAAAAACGGACAGGTTTGGGACTGCGACACCGTGGTCAGCAATGGTGATGTTGTTCACACTTACAGGGATTTGCTGAAGCAAGATTCGATCGCTCAGAAAAAAGCCGCGAAACTTGAAAAAAATGATTTTTCTATGTCTTTATTTTTAATTTATTTTGGAACGAAAAAGAAATATCCTCACCTGGCTCATCACAATGTTCTTTTTGGTCCTCGCTATGAAGGTTTATTGGAAGATATTTTTACCAATGGCGTTTTGCCCAAGGATTTTTCTTTGTATCTTCATGTCCCGAGCTTAACGGATCAAAACTTAGCGCCGGAAGGCTGCGAATGTTTTTATGTCTTAGCTCCGGTGGCGCATTTAGGAAAACTAAAAATTGATTGGAAAATTGAAGGCCGAAAATATGCTGATAGCATCCTGAAATATATGGAAGAAAAATATATGCCGGGCTTGCGTGAAAACCTTGTGGTTGAAAAGATTTTTACGCCTGAAGATTTTAAGACAGAATTGAATGCTCATATGGGAAATGCCTTTTCATTAGAACCGAAGCTGACACAAAGTGCTTACTTCCGTCTGCATAATCGCGACGCCAAGATTCATGGACTTTATTTTGTCGGAGCCGGCACGCATCCAGGAGCGGGCGTTCCCGGAGTCGTGAATTCGGCCAAGGCCACCGCTGGACTTGTTGCAAAGGATTTAGGGCTTCATGTCTGATCTGGTGATGGCCGCTAAAAATGATATTAAAAAAGGTTCAAAAAGTTTTGCCCTGGCCAGTTTCTTTTTTTCTAAAACTCAGAAAGAGTCTGCCTGGAAATTATACGCTTGGTGTCGTTATTGCGATGATGTGATTGATCATGCGGGAAGCCTTGTTGAGGCTCGTCGGCGTGTTCAAGAGCTGATTGAAAAAACCGAGGCTTGTTATGCAGGACATCCGCCCTCGGAACATCCTTGGCTTGGTTTTTCTGAAGTGATTCATGCCAATCAAATTCCTAAAAAATATCCCTTGGATTTATTGCGGGGCTTTCAAATTGATGCTGTCGGTTTAGGGATCGAGACTCGTGAAGAGCTGATTGACTACTGCTACTGCGTGGCTGGAACTGTGGGTCTGATGATGTGCCATGTGATGGGCATCAGTCACACGAAGGCTTTAAAAAATGCCGTGGATTTGGGTTGCGCGATGCAGATGACCAACATTGCCCGCGATATTCGTGAAGATTTTCAGATGGGACGAAGCTATTTGCCGGACACTTGGCTGGCCGAACAAGGACTGACCAGAGCTGATTTTTTTGAACCGGCCTTTCGTAAAGATTTGTACACAGTGGCTCAGCGCCTGATGTGGGAAGCTGATTCTTTGTATGCCAGCGGTCGGGATGGACTTCATTATTTATCGTTACGTTCGGCGTGGGCGGTCTGTATTGCTTTAAATGTTTACCGCGAAATTGGTCGAGAAGTGGTTCGCCAAAAACAAAATCTTTTTGAGCAAAGAATTGTCATTTCACCTCAACGTAAGTTTTTACTATTTATTAAAGCCAGCTTTGATATTCTAAGGCTGTGGCCTAAAAGATGGTTTCAGCCTTGGCAACAACTTGAACATTCTGAAGTATGGAGTGACCTATGAGTCAGACTTCTTTTTTACGTGAAACTTCGATCTATGCCTCTCGGGTCAGTGAGTTTTCAAAAACTGATTGGACCGTTTATGTTGTTTGGATTGGTCTCATGTATGGACTTTTCTTTGCTGTGATGACTTTTCTTTTGGCGGGTCATTATGCCGGGGTTGAATACCCTGCTTATGTTTGGAATATACCGGTCGGAGTTTTTATTTTTTCGACTGCGATTTCATTTGATACGATTGGACACAGAACCATCTACAAAGAGTATTTGCAAAAAGGCGAAGCCTTGTGCCATCACATTACGATCTTTGCAGGCATAACCAGCACCGTTCTTTTATGTTTAGCTTATACCTTTCCTGTTTTTATGCGGGTCCCAGCTTTGATTTTTACTTTGCTAAGTGTATTTTATTCGATTGTTGATGAAGCCTTGCACTGGCACC
Organism: Pseudobdellovibrionaceae bacterium; assembly: GCA_043779385.1. Taxonomy (GTDB): domain Bacteria; phylum Bdellovibrionota; class Bdellovibrionia; order Bdellovibrionales; family Bdellovibrionaceae; genus JAYWDA01. The sequence goes on along the minus strand of JAYWEU010000121.1, from coordinate 2,718 downwards.
GTTATATGACAAAAAATTCTGACCGTGTTGAAATGTGGAGTCACTTTTTTATCTTTGTCGGTCACTTGATCATGGTGGCCGCTTGGTGGCAGTGGTTTGATCAAGGTTATCCGGGCGTGGCTGAAACTGTCGCCCGCAATGCGTTCTTAAGAATTCTTTAACGAAAGCTTTTTTCCTCTTCCTTTTTCGAAAGGAAGAAGGCCAGCAATAAAAATAAAACTCCGTAAGCAATCAATCCATAGACATATTTATTTTCGACGTCGCGCTTAAGAACTGACGCCCAAATAATTTCACCATACATTCGAGTTGGTAAATATTCAGAAATTTTTTGAATGGCGGTCGGTAAAATATTGGGCGGCATCCATAAGCCGCCAGCAAAGGATAAAGGTAAATACACAAGGTTTGCAACAGGTAGAATGGCCTGACTGTTCACTGATAAGCCCAGGCAAATCCCCAACATTGCAAAAGGAATGGCGCCGCAAAATAGTAAAGCGAATAATCGCAGCCATTCAATATCAGATATTTTTAAATCCGCAAAAATTAAAGCTGTCGCGAAGACACCGCAAATGGCCAGCATAGAAAATAAAATTCCAGCCAAGACTCGTGAGCCCAAAACAACGCCTTTTCGACTGGGCAAAGAGCGTAAGTAAAAATACCATGATGATTCTTTATCCTGGGAAATCCCCACACTAAATTGAAAAAGCACAACCGATAAAACACCAAAACAAGCAAATGAGGCCGATAGAATTGCGATCGACCCTGGTTCTTTAGCATTTGGAATACCAAAGAACCAAAAAAACATTGAAGGAAATAGAACGGTCGATACCAAATACATCGGTTGACGAAAAAGCTCTAAGCACATGTACAAAGTATGGGTCAAAAGAAGTTTAAAAAAATTCACGCTTTGCCTCTGATTTTTAGGAAGGCTTCTTCCAAAGTGCTGGGGTGAATGTGAAGATTTTTAAACTCTGGCTTTTGCAAGACTAAGTTTTTAACAAACTGATCTGAATCTTGGACATATTCCAAAACTTGCTGTCCTTTGAATTCATAGGTGATCTTTTGATATTCAATTTTCTTTTTAATTTCTTCCACAGTTCCGTCGCTGATCAGATGGCCATGATCAATCACCAGGACGCGGTCCGCAACGGTGCCTGCTTCATTTAAATCATGGGTTGAAAGCAAAACTGTTCCCCCACTTTTTTTAAATTCTTTAATCTCTTGCCACAGGTTCAGTCTTGATTCGACATCAAGACCCGTGGTGGGCTCATCCAAAATTAATATCTTGGGACGACCCACTAAGGCACAGGCTAAACCAAGACGACGCTTTTGGCCGCCACTAAGACCACCCACTTTATGAGTCATCAAATCAGTCAATTCAAACTTTTTCGTTAATTCATTCATGGGCACAGGCTCTGAATAATGAGCGCTGACAAATTTAAGAATCTCTTCAACTTTAAGGTGGGCTGGAAAAGAAAGGTCTTGCGATGTGTAGCCTAATTGATCTTTGATTTTTAAGGAGTGTTCTTCCGAGCCACAAATTCGCAAGAGTCCAGAATCAGGCTTGCGAAGACCCATAATAATTTTTAAGGTGGTGCTTTTGCCCGCCCCATTGGGACCCAGAAAAGCCACAATCTGCTGAGGTAAAATTGAAAAACTTAAACCTTTAAGGGCGATTTTTTTTCCATAAGCTTTATCCAGCCTTAGAACTTCTAAGACCGGACTCATACGGATTTCTTTTCAAATACTTGCCGAAACTCTTCGGGGAATTTGGGGTGCTCAGTTTTAAAAATTCGGTCCCAAAAGGTGTAGAATAAGCCATAATTATATCGATAGTAGCGGTGATGTTGGGTGTGATGAACGCCACTGACCAACCACTTCCCAAGACCTTTTTCACTTCCTTCAGGCAAAATTTCAAAACCTAAATGATTTGTAATTCCCGACAGTGTCATAAAAGTCAGATAAATTAAAATCATCACCGGATGTAATGGAATGATCAAAATTAATAAGGGCAACGCCGCCGCCTGAATCAATGCTTCGACAGGATGAAAAGAGAACGAAGCCCATGGTGACGGCGTCAAAGAATTATGATGCACACTATGGAACCTACGGTAAGCCCAAGATGTGTGTAAAAATCGATGAGTCCCATAAAAATAAAAATCATGCACGACACTTAAAATCAAAAGACTTGGAATCAGATACCACAAACCATACTGATCAAAAGAAAGGTAAATCAGCGTCCAGCCCTTTTGCCACATGATTCCCATGGCTAATGCACCCATCGTAAAAGGAAGGCCCGTCAACAACGACCATTTAATTTCATAAAGTTGAATTTTTGCAGCTGGAAGATTGTTATAGATCTGCCTTTGCCGCAAGGCCCCTGGCTTCAGTCGATAAAAAAGATACCAAAATGCTCCGGCCATCAGGAAATATCGAAAGACCAGAATTCCAAAAAGCACAGCACAAGCCACAAGAAAATTTCTTGGCTCTAGCAGATCGAAAGGAATATAAGATTCAAATTTTTCAAAGTGTCCCACATCTAAAAATTTCGTGGAATTCCAGTCCTTTTGCAAGTAGATTGCGGATGTATGAGGACTTTGACAATTGCCGGTGGTGGCCTTTCAGGATGTTTACTTTTAGCAGCTCTTAAGCATCGCTGGCCCGATCTTTCATTACAGTTAATGGAAAAAAGTAACCAGTTGTGCGGAGAGCACACTTGGA
>JAYWEU010000120.1:0-33074 GCA_043779385.1 Pseudobdellovibrionaceae bacterium | reverse complement strand
TGAGCCCATGGAAGTTTTAGTTAACGACAAGTTGATCGCTCGTGGCGAGGCCGTTGTTGTTAACGAAAAATTTGGCGTGCGTTTAACGGATATTATTTCTCCTTCCGAGCGTGTTGAACAGCTGAACAAGTAAGGAATTTATGAAAACAATTTTCTCAATTTTAATTTTAGCTTTTGTTGTTTTCTTCCAAGCACCTTTAGCTATAGGGGCCGAAGAAATTTCAAAACCTGTGGTCGAGACTCCGGCGGAAACCGAGATCCCGCTGAATTTAGAGTCTCCTAAAAAAGCCGCCGCTTCGGAAGGAATGATTGGAAAAGTCATTTATAGCCTGGCCATTTTAGCCTTGTTAGCGGGCGGCGCTTTTTATTTTTTAAGAAAGTATTCGATGCCAAAGAATGCGAAGACACAGGTGCAGATTAAAGTTTTATCGCAGCATCATTTTGGGCCTAAAAAGAGCCTGGCCCTGGTGCGGGTCGCCGGTGAGTCCATTTTGATCGGTATCACAGACCAAAATATTAATTTGGTAAAATCCTTATCTTTACTAGATGAAGACATTCCAGAAGAGATGCCCAAAACGTTTTCTAAGACTTTAAACGAGCAAGTGGAGGTCGATGCCCATTCGACGACCCAAGAAGAAGATTTCGCGATCTCTGGAATTAAAGACATTGTCCATCGTCGTCTTAAGAGCATGAGGAATTTTCAGTGAAACTAAATCCTCGTTGGGTCTTCGTCACATTAGTTGGTTTTGCAGTGATGCTGATGGGGACTTCAGCATGGGCTCAGGTGACATTACCAAGCGTTAACTTAGGATTTAAAACCACCGATAATCCCACAGAAATCGTCAGTGCGATTAAGCTGGTGATGATTTTAACGGTTCTTACTTTAGCACCGGCCATCCTGATTATGATGACTGGATTCACTCGAATTATTATTGTGTTGTCTTTTTTACGCCAAGCTTTAGGCGTTCAACAGATGCCGCCGAATCAGCTGCTGGTTGGCTTAGCCTTGTTCTTGACATTTTTTGTTATGAGTCCCGCTCTGACTGAAATGAATACAAATGGGATTCAGCCCTTTATGTCAGGAAAAATTTCGCAAGATCAAGCCATTGAAAAATCCTTGGCGCCTTTAAGAAAATTTATGTTTTCCCAAACGCGTGATGCGGACTTAGGTTTATTCATTAAACTTTCTAAAATAGAGCGCCCCAAAACCCGCGCCGATGTTCCGACCCTGACTTTAGTCCCGGCTTTTGTTTTATCAGAATTAAAAACGGCTTTCCAAATTGGATTTATTATTTTTCTTCCATTTTTAGTGATCGATATCATTGCATCCAGTGTCTTAATGGCAATGGGAATGATGATGCTACCGCCGATTGTTATTTCGTTGCCTTTCAAAATAATGCTTTTTGTTCTGGTGGACGGTTGGGCCTTGATAGTTGGCTCTATGGTTAAAAGTTTCGGGTGAGGTGAAAAATGACTGAAGATCTGATTATTCATTTAGGCCAAGATGCTTTAAGGACAACGGCGATGTTGGCAGCACCACTTTTGATCAGCACTCTGGTGGTTGGATTGGGCGTTAGTATTTTTCAAGCTCTGACACAAATTAATGAAGCGACGCTGACCTTTGTTCCAAAAATGATTGTGGTTGCGATTGTTATCGTTTTAGCGGGTCCGTGGATGATGGATGTGATGAGCCAATACACGATCAATTTATTTGAAAGTCTTCCAGCGCTGGTCAGGGAGTAATGAACAGTCTTTATATGATGTCTGAAGTGAAAGTGCTTGTGTTTTCTCTGGTTCTAATCAGAATGATTTCTTTTATTGTGGCTTCGCCCGTTTTTGGCAGTGCTCAAATCAGTGCTCACGCCAAAGTCTTATTGTGTGTCACTTTAGCGATCTGTCTTTTTCCATCAATTCCAGTCGATTCAAAAGTTTATGACGGTCTTACAAATGATTTAATTTCCTTGGCAGGACGTGAAGTCCTTGTCGGCATCAGCTTAGGATTTTTCAGTCGAATGTTTTTTTATACAGTCTCTATGGCGGGTCAGTTGATTTCAAATTCTATCGGCCTCAGTGCAGGGCAGATGTTTAATCCCTTATTAGGCAGTCCCGGAAATATCATTGAACAATTTTACAGTATCTTGGGAATGCTTTTCTTTTTTATGGTCAATGGGCACCACATGCTGATCGGTGCCTTAGCGCAAAGTTTTGATTTCATTAAAGTAGGTCAATTAAGATTTAATTTGGGCGCTTTTTCTGAAGTCGCTCTTTTTGGTCAAACAATTCTTCTGATCACAGTCAAAATGTGTGCGCCTGTTCTGGTGGCGATTCTTCTCAGTCAGGTGTCGTTGGGTTTATTAGGGCGAGCCATTCCTCAGATGAATGTTTTAGTCACAAGTTTTCCTGTCACAGTGATGCTTGGTTTAGGAGTCATGATCATTTGCATCCCATTGTATATGAATGGTCTTAATAATTTGATTGAAGTTGTTGCCGTGAATTTACTGCAACTGATGAAGGGCATTAATGTCTGACGAACAGGGCGAACGCTCAGAACAGGCAACGGACGCGCGGCGGGAAGAATTCCGTAAGCGGGGTCAAGTGGCTCACACCCGTGAGTTGGGCGGTGCTTTGATTTTGTTGTTGGCAGCCTTGGGCATGTACGCGGCTGGGCGATTTTTATTTGCTAATATATTTGATCTTTTCAACTACACCTTTGGCCCGGCCATGGTGAAAACTGTTCGACAAGGCGAATACGGAGATCTTTTAAAATTTGTTGGTTACAAGGCAGTCATTATGACGATGCCTTTAGTTGGAATCGCGATGGTTTTAGGAGTGGCTGCCAACGTGTTTCAGCTTGGATTTTTGCAAGTTGAAGATGCTCTGATGCCAGACTTTAATAAAATTAACCCGCTTGAGGGATTCAAACGAATTGTTTCTTTGCGCGGACTTGTGGAATGGTTAAAGTCGATTGCAAAAATGGTTGGGATCAGCGTTGTTCTTTATTTTCTTTTAAAATCCGAAGTGGTTCAAATTCCAAAGTTAATGACTTTTTCAATCGAACAAATGCTGGTCTACATTGGCACGATTGTTTTTAAGTTATGTTTTTCGGTGGGAATTATTTCCTTAGCATTAGCTTTGGGCGATTATTTTTTTCAGCGTTGGGACTTAGAGCGCAAAATGATGATGACCAAGCAAGAAGTCAAAGAAGAGGTCAAGCAGCGAGAAGGGGATCCGATGATTAAAGCTCGGATCCGCCGTATCCAAAGAGAAATGGCTAATAAACGAATGATGGCCGAAATTCCTAAAGCCGATGTCATCGTAACAAATCCGACCCATATTGCGATTGCTTTAAAGTATTCAGCCGAATTGCCGGCGCCGCAAGTGATTGCAAAGGGTGCTGATTTGATCGCTGAAAAAATCAGAGAAATAGCCCGTCAGCACAATATTCCAATCGTAGAAAATAAGCCTTTAGCCAGAACCATTTATAAGACTCTAAAAATTGGCCAAGTGGTTCCCCGTGAGCTTTTTGTCGCCGTGGCTGAAGTTCTTTCTTATGTTTATAAACTCAAGAAAAGAAAGTCGGGTAAAAGATAATGGAAGATATTTTTCAATTTCTGAAAAAATTCGAAAAATATACTAAGAACACCGATCTTTTGATCGCCGTGGGTTTACTTGCGATCTTGTCGGTGATGATTATTCCATTGCCACCGATTGTCTTGGATTTAGCCCTGAGCTTGTCTTTAGGTCTTAGTTTATTGATTTTATTGGTCTCTGTTTACACCAAGCGAGCTTTGGACTTCACTTCGTTTCCGTCGTTGCTTTTAATAACTACTTTGTATCGGTTATCCCTGAATGTCGCGACAACGCGATTGATTTTGACTCACGGTCATGAAGGTCCCAAAGCGGCTGGTGAAGTGATCAATGCGTTTGGTAATTTCGTGGTGGGAAATAACTACGTTATTGGATTTATTGTCTTCCTTATTTTAATTGTCATCAACTTCATAGTGATCACCAAGGGTTCGGGGCGCGTCGCTGAAGTGGCCGCTCGCTTTACTTTGGATGCGATGCCTGGAAAGCAAATGTCTATTGATGCCGACCTGAACGCCGGGCTGATCAATGAAACTGAAGCTCGTCGGCGCCGTCGTGAAATTGAGCAAGAAGCTGACTTTTATGGAGCCATGGATGGTGCCTCGAAATTTGTCAGAGGAGATGCCATCGCTGGCATTATCATCACCTTAATTAATATTATCGGTGGTTTACTAATTGGTGTGATTCAAAAGAATTTAGATATCGGAACGGCCGCTAAATACTACACGATGTTAACTATCGGAGACGGACTGTTAGCTCAGATTCCAGCTCTGATTATTTCCACCGCGGCAGGTACGATTGTGACTCGAAGTTCTGGCACCGGTGAAAATATGGGCCATGAAATCACCTCGCAATTATTAATGAATCCCAAAGCTGTTTATGTGACAGCAACGGTGATTGGCCTTTTGGCCCTTGTCCCTGGGCTTCCAACCGCCCCATTTCTTTTTCTAGCTTTCGTTTTTGCGTCTGTGGCTTGGGTGATTACAAAATACAAAACCGAAGCGATCGAAACTGAAAAAAAGAAAACAGACGCAATTTCAATGGGACCCAAAAAAGAAAATATCGAAACAATGCTGCCATTGGATATGGTCGAGCTTGAAGTAGGTTACGGTTTAATCAATGTGGTTGAATCCGATAAAAGCGGTGATTTACTTGAAAGAATCGTCAGTATTCGTAAGCAGTTTGCCTTGGATTTGGGAATCATCGTTCCTAGTATTCATATCCGAGACAATTTGCAATTAGCTCCTGGCGAATATCGATTGCTCATCAAAGGAAATAAAGTGGGCGGCGGAATGCTTCGTCCTGAATGTATGCTTGCGATGGATCCCGGCAATGTCACTGCAAAAGTTGAAGGTGTTCCAACAAAAGAACCTGCCTTCGGCCTTGATGCGATGTGGATATCTCCGGCTCGAAAAGAAGAAGCCGAAATTTCAGGATACACTGTTGTCGATCTACCGACAGTGATGGCCACACACTTGACTGAAATTATTCGAACGCACGCCCATGAATTGCTGGGACGGCAAGAATCATCAAGCCTGATTGAAAACTTTAAGAAAACAAATCCTAAAGTGGTCGAAGAGCTTATTCCTGATCTATTGCCACTTGGAACTGTCGTTCGCGTTTTGCAAAATCTTTTGCGCGAGCAAGTCTCTATCAGAGATCTGTTAACAATTTTTGAAACCTTGGCTGACGACGCTCCAAAATCAAAAGACGCTGATGTTTTAACTGAGGGTGTTCGTAAAGGTTTAGCGCGTGGAATTACGGCTAAATATACGACCGAGCTTGGAAATATTCCAGTCATTACGCTTCATCCAAGAGTTGAAGAGACAATTGCGAATTCCTTATTGCAAACAGAACAGGGTATCCAATTGGTGATGGACCCAAACTCAGCTCATGCGTTGATTAATCAGATTGCGATGACCGTTGAAACTCATCCAGAAATTGCGGGTCAGCCGATTTTGCTGACAAATCCGACATCAAGGCGACATATTTACCGTCTGACCTCGCGATTTATTCCTCAGCTGGTTGTTTTATCTCATAATGAATTAGTGGCAGAGGCTAACGTTAAATCAATAGCTTACGTGGAGTTGGGAAATGCAGGTTAAGAAATTTGAAGCCCGAACGATGAAAGAAGCCCTTGAGATGGTCAAGACCCAGTTGGGACCTGACGCTATCATTCTTTCAGCCCGCGATAACAATAAAAGTTTTGGGCTTGTTGGCGAAGGCAGCGTCGAAATTACCGCGGCCGTCAGCGAAGATACTTTGCACAAGAAAAGATTCGTTGAATCTAGAATAAATGATCGTGATAAACAGCGATTTCAGCAAAGCACCGCAAAAGTTCAAAAAACATTTATTGAAAACATGGTCAAAACCCATTTGGACAATCAGCCCAAGGCCGTCACTCGTCAAAGATATATAGAAATTGACGATGCTCAAGCCCAGATTCGGCAAGAGGAAGTCGTCAATGCCCGCATTAAAAATGCAGCTCAGCGCGCCTGGTCCAGCTTTGCAAATAACACCTGGCAAGAAGAGGCCCCAACTTCGGCTCCGACATTAAAAATGACAGCCGCACCGCCAGCATCTGGTCCTGTTGAAAAAGCCGAGATCAGTCAGTTGAAAAATGAAATTGCGGGACTGAAGGATTTACTGAATCGATTTGAAAATATGCCGCAGCAGTTTGTCAGCTCTTATCCTGGTCAAAGCTATGGGCTTCCTTTTGAACTTAGTTTTATGTTTGAAAGACTGGTGCAGACCGGTGTTTCAGAAGATTTTGTCGTTGATATTTTAAACCAAGTTCAAGAGACCGTACCCGTTGCAAAATTAAAAAATAAATCCCTGATCGAGGGATGGGTTGCAAAACATATTTTGGAAACGACTCGGATCGAAACGACTGTGTCTGAAAAAATCCATGTTTTTATGGGCGGAGCCGGCAGCGGTAAAACTTCGCAATTAGTAAAAATGGCCAGTGACTTAGTCATCAATCAAGGCAAAAAAGTGGCTTTATTTACAACCGACACTTTTAAAGTCGGTGCCGCTGATCAATTAAGAATTTATGCACAGATTTTAAACGTGCCCTTCGCGATCATTCGGGGTCCCGAAGATTGGTCAAAAATAATTAAATTTTTATCCCAAGTCGACACTGTTTTAGTGGACGTTCCAAGCTTTAGCTTAAAAAACCAGGAAGAAATTCAAAAGCTCCGAAATATTTTACCATCCAAAGATTTAAGCACTCGGTATCATTTTGTGGTTTCATCTATGGCAAAAGATTCTGACACCGCAGATTTAGCCAGAAGATACTCAGTGATTGGTTTTGACGACGTTATTTTTACGGCCATTGATCAGTCGATTCAGCATGGCACGATTTATAATTTTATGAAAAGGCATCAATGTCCCATCCACTCGTTTGGTATTGGCTCAAGAGTCCCAGAAGATTTTGAGTACGCGACACGAGAAAGAGTTTTAGATTTATTGATGAAGATCACACAGTATAAATTCGAAGACGCTTCGGCGAGTTGAGGTGATAAGTATGCAAGGACGTAAGACAAAAGTGATCAGTATTTCGTCGGGAAAAGGCGGAGTCGGCAAATCCACGATCGTTGCCAACACGGCTTTCAAATTAGCTCAAATGGGAAAGAAAGTCTTAATTTTTGATGGCGATATGGGGATGGCTAACATCGATATCTTTTTCAGCGTTAGACCCCATGGGACAATACATGACGTCATCACTGGCGAAAAAACCATCAATGAAATTTTAATTGAAGTGATGCCAAATATTTTCCTGATCCCAGGTGGCTCTGGCGTGAGCGAACTGCAAAATTTAGATCATTTTAGTCGAAGGGCTTTAGTTGATAAGGTCAGCGCTTTGCCTCAAGATTTTGACGTCATGCTGATCGACACGTCACCGGGGCTTGGTGAAAACGTCCTCTATTTCAATTCCGCCGCAGACACAAAAGCTGTGATTCTGACGCCAGATCCTTCAAGCTTAGCAGATTGTTATGCCTTGATTAAAGTCTTGAATAAAAAGCATCGCGAAGCCCATTTTTCATTAATTTGTAATCAAGTAAAAGATGAAATGGAAGGACTACGGCTTTATCAAAGATTTTCGGATGTCACTAGTAAGTTTTTAAACATTGGACTGGACTACTTAGGAAGTATTCCGCAGGACCCCGTTCTTCGAATGAACAATCAAATGCAGCGTCTTGTCGTCAAGCACGAGCCTCACTCGACGTCAGCTTTGGCGATTGGCCAAATGGTTCCAAGACTTATTCGTTTGCATTCTCAAACTGAGACAGCAAGCGGTCTTCAAAAATTTTGGGAGCAGGTCATCGGTGTAGCTTAGAGCGAGTTTTTTGAATTGGACTTTTAGGTCTGGGATCCGTTTGCTAGAATATATCAATCAGGGGTAAAAATGGCTAAAAATGCAGCGCTGTTAAAAAAGTACAAAGAAGAGCCAAAAAGGCTGACTCAAAAGCAAAAAGATCAGCTGATCAAAGAATATGCCCCCTTAATAAAATTTATTGCCCAAAAAATTGCCGTGCGCCTGCCCTCTAATATTGAACTTGATGATTTGATGTCAGCCGGCGTGATCGGATTGATGGATGCGATCGATAAGTATGATCCGTCCCGTGATAATAAATTTAAAACCTACGCTGAGTTTCGAATTCGCGGAGCCATTCTTGACGAATTAAGGGCGCAAGATTGGGTGCCGCGCTCGATCCGCGATAAAGCAAAAGTTTTGGATAAGACGATTGTTCATTTGGAATCTGAGTTTGGCAGATCCGCCACCGATGAAGAAGTTGCCACAGCTTTAAGTATTTCAATGGATGAGTTCCATGATTTGGTTAATCAAGTGCGACCGGTCAGCTTACTGTCAATCGATGATGCTCAGACTTTTAGTAATACCGATAAAAAATCGATCCTCAATCTTTTAGAGGGTTCAAGATTAAATAATCCCTACAATCAATTAAATATTAAAACCATTAAAGACTTAGTGGCTTCTGCCATCGAAGAACTGCCAGAAAGGCAACGCTTGGTCCTGTCGCTGTATTACTTTGAAGATCTAAATTTAAAAGAGATCGGCCAAGTTTTACGAGTTACTGAAAGCCGTGTTTCGCAATTGCACGCTCAAGCCGTTCAACGTCTGCGAGCCAAATTGACCGCAAGCCTTGGTGCTGGCGAAATGGAAGTTGCTTAATTTTCCTCACCCAACATGCGCGATTTAATTTTCTTCATCAATCGCGCTTCCATTTGGCGGACGGCTTCACGGGTGATGCCGTGTTTTTCGCCGATTTCTTGTAACGTCAGTGGTTCATCGTTTAAGATGCGCTCGTCTAAAATAATTTTTTCGCGTTCTGAAAGTTCAGGTCGAATTTCTTCGATCTTATCTCTTAAAATTGATAGCTGTTCCTCATTGGCTAGGCGAACATCAACAGGAACGTCCTCTTTATTATCTTTTTGAAAATCTTGAAATGTCTTTGAAGAGTCATCATCCACAGGCCGATCCAGGCTGATATCTCGGCCCGAAAGCCGTTGTGCCATCGATGTTATTTCGTCTTCCGGAATCCCCAGTCGCTGGCTTAACAGAGCTAAATTCGGACCCTCGCCCATAGCATCTAAAGCATCCTTTTGTTTTTGTAGCTGGTAGAAAAGCTTTCGTTGATTTTGGGTTGTGCCAATCCGAACTAAAGAATATTGGCGCATCAAATATTCTTGAATGTAGCCACGAATCCACCACACCGCATAAGTTATCAGACGATTGCCTTTGTATGGATTAAATTCTCGGACCGCGTGCATCAGCCCAACATTGCCTTCTTGAACTAGATCAATCATGCGGGCACCAAAGCGAGAATACTCGGCCGCAATTTTCACGACAAATCGCAAATTAGATTTCACTAAAGTTTGACCAATTTCTGGGTCCTTGGTTTCAACGAATTTTTGAGCGAGCTGCAATTCCTCTTCCCGAGTCAGGACAGGATATTTTCTAATTTCATTAAGATACATGACCAAGGGATCTGTGCTTGTCAGACCTTTGCTGGGGACAAGGGCTGGAAGTTGGGTCGGGACGCCAGCCACTTTGATCAGTTTTTCAAGGTCTTGATCAGAGGCTTCTAAAGAGTCTTCAACAACAGTCGGCAGGCTATTTTCAGTGACGATTTCAGCCACCACATTTTTTGGTTTTTTTTTCGACTTCGTACCAGGTTTCGTCAGCGGCTTTTCAGTGCGACGGGTCGTTTTTAGAGTTGTTTTTGAAATGCCTTTTTTAGCCATGATAGTTACTTTTTAAGCCAAGTGTTTTTTCAACATTTTAATCAGGGAATCTTGAATTTTTCCTTTAAAAGGCATTAATAGGAAAGGAAGATCCACCGTGATATTGATCTGGCTATTCGGACCTTCGGCGGCGACATTCATTTCGGCCTTAAACTGCGATCCAGAGATGGAAGCACTTTTTTTCGAATCATTGAACGTGCATTGCGCCTTTGTATCAAGCTTGACGATTTCATTGTCTTTGCTCAGAAAACCCTTAATTGCTTTATAGGTTTCGTCAGCGTCTTTTGTGGATAGGTGCTCGATTTTAAATTTTGGCATAAACCCAATCTAATCCGTCTGTGCCAGCACTGTCCACCAAAACTGATTTTGACCTCGTGGTGACACTGTGTCAGTATCAAGGTTTCACGGCAGATCAAAGGTTTAAGGAAATTTTATGAAGTTTGTAATTGAACAGAAGCGCTCTCACTACTGCGGCGATTTAAGTCAAAAGCATTTGGGTCAAAAAGTGACCTTGATGGGCTGGGTTGGCACGCGCCGAGATCATGGAAGCCTGGTATTTATTGATCTTCGTGATCGACAAGGTCTGGTTCAAGTTGTCCTGGATCCTAATAAACTTGAAACTTCTGCGGCCAAGGAATTGCGTGGTGAATTCGTCATTGCCGTTGAAGGGATTGTGCGTGAAAGACCTGAAGGGATGCGGAATTCTAAAATTCAAACCGGCGCTATTGAAATTGAGGCACAACGCTGCGAAATTCTAAATCCTTCGGCCGTTTTACCCTTTCAAATTGATGATGAAAACGTCAATGAAATGTTAAGATTAAAATACAGATATCTGGATCTTAGATCACCGCGCTTGCAGAAGCAGCTTTTCCTTAGACATAAAGTCGCCCAAACCGTCAGGACCTATCTTTCTGACAACGGCTTTATCGAAGTTGAAACGCCCATTTTATTTAAAAGTACACCCGAAGGCGCCCGTGATTATTTAGTTCCTTCGCGGGTTAATCCAGGAAATTTTTATGCGCTTCCGCAGTCGCCACAATTATTAAAGCAGCTTTTAATGGTGGCTAATTTTGACCGTTACTTTCAAATTGCCAGATGTTTTCGGGACGAAGACCTTCGCGCTGATCGCCAGCCCGAGTTTTCTCAGATCGATATTGAAATGTCTTTTATCGATGTGGATGACATTATTAAAATGAACGAAGGTTTACTGCGTTTATTATGGAAACAATTCCGTAGCGTTGATATCGGAGATGTTCCTCGAATGACTTTCCAAGAGGCCATGGATCGCTTTGGAAGTGACAAACCGGATGTTCGTTTTGGTCTGGAAATCAAAGATTTAAAATCAATTGTTACTGGCAAAGGTTTTAAAGTTTTTGACGACGTTATCGCTCGGTCGGGTGTCGTGCGCGGAATTGCTATTCCCGGCGGCGGAAAATTTTCGCGGGGGCAATTGGATAAGCTGACGGATCTTGCCAAAAAATCAGGCGCCAAGGGTTTAGTTTGGATTAAGTCTGAAGCAGAGGGCGCGATCACCTCATCCATTGCAAAATTTTTTAGTCCAGAATATTTAAAATCGATGTTGCAAATTTGCGGAGGCGGAAATGGCGATGCGGCCTTAATGGTTGCCGATGATTTCGATACGACCTGCGCTTCTTTATCAGCCTTGCGTTTGCATCTTGGTAAAGAGCTTAATCTGATTGATAAAACAAAAGATCGATTTCTTTGGGTTGTCGATTTCCCAATGTTAGAATTTTCACCCGATGATAAGCGATGGGTGCCAAGGCATCATCCATTCACGTCTCCGAAGGATGAATCCTTCGATGACCTTATGACAAACAACGAGAAAGCTTATGGGAAAATTTTAGCGAAAGCCTATGACTTAGTTTGTAATGGTTATGAAATCGCGGGCGGAAGCATTCGAATTTATCGCAATGAAATTCAATCCGCGATGTTTAAACTTTTAGGAATGACGCCAGAAGAAACCGAAGCCAAGTTTGGGTTTTTCTTAGAAGCACTCAAGTACGGAACTCCTCCGCATGGTGGAATTGCCTGGGGTATGGATCGCTTGGTGATGATTCTTTGCGATACGGAAGCGATTCGCGAAGTGATTGCGTTTCCAAAAACCGCCAAGGCCTCTTGCTTGATGTCGGATTGCCCAAGTGAAGTCACTCGCGATCAGTTGGCCGAAGTGGGCGTGAAGCTCAGTTCGCTGGCTGAAAAGGCTTTGGAAGACTCGAAGAAATAAGTCCTTTGTCCAGTCCAGTTGTCCATCGATTGTCTCAAGTTGATCCGTTCTTTTCCGATAAGACATTCAGGAGTCATGATGACTTTTGGTTGCACACGGAGGTGTTATGGAGAAAATCAGCGGAATTATTGCTGCAAATGCGCGAACTCGGTCGGTGGATGTTTCAAACTCGCAACCGGTTCGTCCTGGAGCTCCTGCTTTTGGCCGCCCCGAAGGAAAAGTCACGACAGCCGCCATCGAAGATAAAATTTCATTGAGCGGCCTTGCTAATGATCGACCTCTTGATCCAGTCACTTATAAAAACAGTGCAGAAGCTGCCAAAGTAAAAATCATCAAGGACAGCACTCAAAAGTTTTTTGAAACGCGTGTGCCTCAGACTCTGGCTAAAGAAAGCGAAGCGCCTTTATCTGAAGAAATTTTGGAAAAGATTTCTGAGCCTAGCTTGTCCAGAGTAAATCCAGACTCTTCTAAAGAAGCAATGGCATAAAGTCCTTTAAATTTTCGTTGTCCCTGGGAATCGCGGCCCGTCACCAAGATTCCATCCAGGGACATATGAATCAAACGACGAATAGCGATTAAATTCCATTGGGGCGCGCCCAGCTGCACCAACATTTCAAGCCGCAATAAAGCCTGCGCGGGTCCTTCCGCATGCAAGGTTCCCAAGCTTCCACGATGTCCTGAGGATAAAGCCATTAAAAAATCTTTAGCCTCGGCGCCACGCATTTCTCCGATCACTAAGCGATCAGGCCGCAAACGCAGAGCCGTCTTTAGCAAATCCATCAACGTTACATCCGGCAAAAGGCCTTGCGAATCTTTGCGGGTCAGTAATTTTAAGCTTGCCCCATTGGGGGTTTTAATTTCAGAGCTATCCTCCAAAATAATGGATCTCTCGGTGGGCTTTGTTTCGCAAAGACAGGCGTTCAGAACGGATGTCTTGCCCGAGCTGGTCGGGCCGATCACCAAAAAATTTTTTCCCGATGAAACCCATTGTTGAATAAGGTTTTTTTCCCAATCTTCGCACCAGCCCACAGATTTTAATTGATCCAAAGTCCAAGGATTTTCGGGATGTCTTCGAAGGCTTAAAATATCGCCGCCACTATGAAGTTCAGAGCGCACCATATTCAACCGAAAAGGTCCCGTCTGACCATCGACAATGGGAAATTCCGCCGTTGGATGCACCTGAGCCGACTGCGAGATCGCATCAAATATATTTCGGTAAGTGGTTAAAGAGAGGAAAATATCATGATGTTTTTGTAGCTTTCCTTTTTTTTCAAACCAAATCGAGTCAGGTCCATTCACTATTATTTCGCAAATTTCGGGATCAGTTTTTAATTCCTCTAATGGGCCCCAGCCAAAGAATTCATCGCAGACTCGAATTCTTAGGTTTTCTGGATACTTCTTTAGAATTTCATCCACTCGAGATTTTAATTTTTCATTATAAGCGGTCGTCGCAGAAGGCCCAATTTGATAGTCTTCTCCTGAAAAATCATCCAAGCTTTTTTGAATTTCAACAACGACGCTGCTAATTTCCATAAGACTCTCGGTTCACCAAGTGCTGCGGAGGTAAGTCGGCAGGCTCGGATTGCAAATCAATAATCTCAGGTCGCACAAAAATCACAAGTTCAGTTCGATTTTCGCGAAAATCTTTGCTGGAAAAAAGAGCTCCCAAAACCGGCAGACGGGACAGCCAGGGCATCCCTTCAGAGCTCTGACTTTCCTCATTTTTAATCAGGCCAGAAAGCGCAATGGTTCGCGAAGATCGAAGATCAAAGTAGCTTGAAACATGATGGGTAATAATAGCTGGAATTCCGTCTACAGTTCGGGCCGGATCGATACTGGACACATCGGTGTCAATTTGTAAGCTCATTTGTCCAAGGCTGTCGGCCAAAGGTTTAACTTTTAAAACGATGCCGTATTTTTTCCATACAACATCACTCATTTTATAGTTCATAATTTTAATAGGAAATTCTCCGCCAGCCACAAACTCAGCTTCTTTTCCGCTCCGGCAAATTAAATTGGGGCTGGCTAGGACTTTACCTTTTCCACTCTGTTCGAAAAAATTTGCCGTCGCTGTCGTTGTCGCATCTCCGAAAAAAGTCTGGGGCAATATTTGAGCATCATAGCTGTCGGGCCAGCGAAGTCCGATTTTTTGACTCCATGCCCTTTGAACTTCAACGACGGTGATTTGTAAACGAACCGTGGGTTCCATCGCCAGGCTGCTGGCGTCTTCTGAAACAGTAATTCCATAAGGGCTGAGGATCTTTTTGTATTGAGCCGTAAAAATATGTTTTAAAGGAAGTCGGATTGATGCTCCTTCTGAAAAAGAAAGTTTTTGCTTGGCTAAAGAATTTTCCACTAACAGAGCATCAAAATATTTTTGAGCCTCAATTTTAAGATCATGGCTGAGCTCTGCATTCATCACATAATTAATTTCTGAACCTTTCAAGTTTTGCGCTAAAGTCTGCCAATCTTTGATTCTAAAGAGTTGCCCCAAAACTTGGGTGTCCCCCTGACTGTAATCGACCTTTAAGCCTAAAATTGTTTTCAAAGCTTCTTGAAGTCTTAAAAGGGCTTCTTGTTTTTTTGGGTTGATGACATAAATTTGATAAGGTTGGTCTCCGATTCGAACCAACGAGACTCCTTCTGCTAGCCCAGAAACTTTTAACGACCCTCCCATATTTTGGGCTTTGATCACTTTGCTGTCTTCAATCCAAACGCGCGATGAATTCAAGGGGAGTTTTTTCTCTTCTCCTAAAACTAAATGAGACACAATTAAAGGTGTCGCCTGAGCTAAAAAAGAGACCATAAGAAAGACAAAAAAGAAGATCACTGAGATTAGATTTTTCATAATTCAAAAGGGCTGCAAGCGCCAGTCCATGGGTAACGGCATTCTTTTTAAGACTCATTAAGCTGGATCGTCCGAGAAATCCGGCGACTAAAGATCAAAATAAACAGACACCCCGCCGGGATTATTTCGAATATTCAGACCAGATCCATGTTTTCGCAAAATCGCTTGAGCCACTGAAAGCCCTAAGCCCAATCCCTTGCTATGGTTCATAATATCTTCATCAATAAAAAATGGTTTAAAGATTTTTTCAATCACGGCTTCTGAAATGCTTAAACCTAAATTGGTGACAGAAATTCTGAATTTATTTTCAAAAGGATGACCGTCCACCATAATTTCGGTTTTTTCAGTGCCAAATTTGGCAGCGTTATTAATAAGGCGGTCCATCACTTGGCCTAAAAGCCTAGAGTCCGAAAGAAAAGTTCCAGTTTGGAAGTTTTCTTTGACGGTTTGCTGCTTTTTCATCAAAAGTTCTTTCGTGTCTAACTTGAGCTCTGGTAAAAACGAGGTCAGAATTGTTTCCCGTCGTTCTATTGAAAGCTGATTTAATTCAGCACGAACTAGGAGCAGCACATCGTCGACTAAGTTTTTAAGCCGCTCGGTGCTTTGTTGAATGCGATCAGTGTAAAGTTGCTGCTCTTCATTGAGGTTTGTTTCTACAAGCAGGCTTAGAAAACTAATCAAAGAAGTCAGTGGCGTCTTAAGTTCATGATTGATTAAAATCATAAAATTACTTTTTGCACGATCTAGCATTTGCAGCTCTTGAAGAGCAGAAATTAGATCGGCATTTTTTTGTTTCAGTTCACGACCAATTAAAAATCTGTCAATCGCGTGTTCGACGGTGTTGGCTAAATCAATGGGATCCCAGGGCTTTGTTAAGTATCGATAAATCTGTCCTTCATTCACCGCCGCAATCACAGATTCCAGATCGGTGTAGCCGGTCAGAAGAATTCTTACGGTGTCAGGAAAGTCGATCAGGGTTTTTTGTAAAAATTCGACGCCTGTCATTTCGGGCATTCGTTGATCGGTGATGATCAATGCGACTTGCCCCGGATGTTGGTCCAGCAACTGTAAGGCTTGATCTCCAGATGTGGCTTTCAAGACAGTATATTTTTTCCTGAACAATCGCTCGAGCGCTTCAACGTTATCTATTTCATCATCAACACAAAGAATTATATGCTTTGCCATGGTGGTTAGTGTAAGATTGGAAGTAGGTGCAGGCAAGGTCCAGCGCCTAAAGGGATTGTCATGGATGACATGAACACAGGATCTAAGTCTAGTCTTTACAATTTCATTTTAAGTCATTTCGACTTTCTGACGATTTTACCTAGGTATGACATTTTAGAAAATTGTTTGTTGAGAGGATATCTATGAATTTCATGTGTCGTTTTCTAAGCTATTGGCTTGTTATTGCGATGTCGTTTCCGGCGTCTGCCCAGCAAATGGGTGGCGGAGCTTACATGCAAGCGGGAACAGGAATGGCGGGAGCTGTTCAAGGTTGCCCTGGTGGCGGAATGCAAATTCCTCCTGGCGCAAGAGATGCCTTGGATGATGTTCGCCAACGACAAAAAGATCTTGATACTTTAAAAGTTAAAATTCGCCGACTTGAAAGCGATAAAGATAAAGCAGAATCCGACAGAGATCGTGCCAAAGAAGATTTAGGCGATATTGTTGACGGTCGTTGGGTCGATACTTTTGCATCTCATATCGATAATCAAAATTCTTGTACGTCTTATTCTGTGCATCCAAGTTGCAGCGCTTCAGCGCCTTCGCCATCACCCGAGCCAGCCCCAGCGGTCTTGCAAAAATGTCCGAATGGAAAATGTGATAATTCACCGACAAAAGTAGATGCAGTTAAAAAAAGAGGGACCGCCAGCGTTGATGCGGCACCTTGTAGCCTGAAGACAATCAGACCTGATCAGGCCAACATTTGGAACCGAGTTTGCGATGAATCTCAGCCAGGAAATATTTCAGCTCCGGCGGCTTGTGAATCAGAAATTTATCTAAAAGGGGCCGAGGGTCGAACAAGAAGCAAATGTATCAGCGCCCTTCAAAAATATCAAAACGCAGCTGCTAAAGTTAGAAAGTTAGATAATCAATTAGCTGTTTATGGTGAAGATCGATTAGATCGCGCCTCGGACCGAGTTGACAGCGCTAAGCGAAGATTTGAAGAAGCGATCACTCGCTATCAAACTGAAGGTACATTTTGTTATGAATGTGCGGCCGGCGGTGCTGGCGGTGAAGCTCCTGAAAGGCACTTTGATTGGGGAACTTTATTAGCAGGCTCTGCCGTTGGAGTGATTGCGACAGTGGCAGGATTAAGCGCAGAAAAAAATCGAGCTGCGTATAATGCAAAAATTGGATTTCCTACAACGGAAACATATCCGTCCTTTATGTATGGAATGCCATTTTTTCTAAATGGTTTTTATGGCGCTTTAGCTGGAGGAGTCTCGGCTGGAGGATTTACTTGCGGCGGGGGCGGTGGAGTTGGCGGCGGTGGCGGATATGGCGGCGGCTACGGCGGCGGTAATGGAGGTGTCTTTGGATATCCTCCAGGTATCGGCGGCGGCATTGGCGGCCCAGCTGGTGGCGGAATTTATTTACCTGGTGGCGGTATAGGCGGAGGCCTTGGCGGTGGAATCGGCTTTCCTGGAATGGGTGGCGGCATCGGATTTCCAGGTGGCGGCGGCTATGGCGGCGGTTACCCAGGAATGGGCGGCGGCATCGGTTTCCCTGGTGGTGGCGGCTACGGCGGAATTCCTGGAATGGGCGGAGCTTACCCAGGTGGTGGCGGATTTCCTGGTATGGGATATCCTGGAATGGGCGGCGGAATTGGATTTCCAGGTATCGGAGGAGGCATCGGATTTCCTGGTGGCGGAATGGGCGGCGGATTTCCTGGCGGTGGTGGTTACGGTGGATTCCCTGGAATGGGCGGCGGCATCGGTGGTGGCATCGGATTCCCAGGTGGCGGCATGGGCGGCGGATTCCCTGGCGGTGGGGGCTATGGTGGATTTCCTGGAATGGGCGGCGGAATAGGTGGTTACCCGGGCGGCTATGGCGGCGGCGGAATGGGATTCCCAGGTGGCGGATTTCCTGGCGGCGGTGGTTACGGTGGATTCCCAGGAATGGGCGGCGGCATGGGCGGCTATCCTGGCGGTTACGGTGGCGGAATGGGCGTCGGTGGTTTCGAAATGCAGCAGCAAATGTTGCAAGCTCAGATGCAAGCCTATCAAGAGCAGATGCAAATGCAGATGCGTGTCCAAGAAAATGCAATTCAACGTCAGCATGTTGTTGCCGGTCTTTATCAAGAATTGCAGGGCCTTCAAATTAGAATTCAATGTGTTCAAGCGGGAGCTAACTGTGGTGGCAATTACCTAGGAAGCGGCATTAGCAGCGGCATCCAAGGCGGCGGATCGGGATCATTAATTCCCGCAAGTTCGGTTCCAGGTGGAGGCTTCGCGCCAGCCCCTGGTACAAACCCATCTGGTGGGCCTAGCGGTGGCGGATCCAATAATGGTGGCTACGCAAGATAATATTTTTATCGATTTATGTTAAACTTTGACGAGCCCTTTGCTAAACAAAGGGCTTCTTTATGATCATAGAAAACCTTTTCGACAGCCATACTCATTTTTTAGCCACCGGTGAATTTCTTGCGGGACTTAATCTTAGATCTCTTAAATCAAAGCAAGACCTTTTGAATTTAAATAAATCACAGGCCTTCTACAGAGCAGAGTGGTTTGTCGGTTTTGGTTGGAATGAAAATCATTTTACAGATTTAACGCCGACGCGGCATATTCTTGATACAATTTATCCAGACACACCGGTGTTTTTTTCTAGAGCTGATGGGCATGCTTCCTGGGTCAATAGTTGCGCTTTAAAGAAATTAAATTACTGGGGAAAGAATAAAAAAGATTTTTCAGTCGAAGACCATGCGATGTTGGGTTTTGATGAGCTTGGGGAACTGTCAGGATTATTAAAAGAAAAATTTCATATTCAGGCGCTCTTATCCTTACCAAATTACTCGAAGGTTCAAAAAAGAAATTTTTTAAAAACTGCGATGGCAAATTACAACCAACAGGGGTTTACCCATATCCGCGATATGGGCACAAATAAGGATCAGTTTTTAATCGAGGTTGAATTAGAACAAGCTCAAGAACTTACTCTTCATATTGTTCACAATTTTATCTGCGAACATAAAAATGATTTTGAACGAGCCCTCATGGAAGCGAAGGACTGCCAGAAGCTAGAAAGTACTTTACTAAAAGTGGCCGGTTTAAAGTTTTTCTACGACGGATCTTTAGGGTCCGAGACCGCCCTTTTATCAGTTCCTTACAATGGCCAAGAATCAGGAAATAAAGGTTTAGTGAATTGGTCAATCACAGATTTAGAAGAGCTGATGAAAAAAACCTGGCAATCAGGATTTGAAGTTTCAGTTCATACCATTGGCGACGAAGCCGCCCACCAAATTGTTCACGCTGCACGTCGAATCTCGGCCCGTGGTGTGGCCGGCGTTTTAAATTTAGAACATGTTGAAGTTTTAAGACCTGAAACCATTCAATCCATGAAAAGTCTGCATGTCGTTTGCCATATGCAGCCCTGTCACTGGCTGTCGGATAAAATTTGGTTAAAAGAAAAACTGGGATCTCTTTTTTCCTCTGCTTTTCCATGGGAGTCTTTGCGAGCCGCAAAAGTTCCTCTTTTTTTTGGCAGCGATTCGCCGATCGAGCCTGCAGTTTTAAAAAATAATATGCAGGCCCTTCACGACAGTGCCTTGCACAAGATCAAAAAATTTAATGCAGATCCCTTGCAGTTTCATGTTTCTAAAAAATGGCCCCTACAAAACACTTACTGCCGATGGAATGCAGACCAAATTGAAGAAGTTTATTTCTTAGGACAAAAAATTATTTAAAAGGATTACTGAATTCAATTTGTTTATCTTTCATGTAATAGCCGGCTCCCGCCGTGACCACCAGCGCCGAGATCAACCAAACTTTATTCCGCTCCATCCAAGTGTCTGGCTTTAAAGCGATCGGCGCCAAGGCATTTTCTGTCAGTTTGCGCACGCAAGTCCGATCAAAGGCGACAGACATATTTTCAGCCAGCGATTTTTCAACACCTTGGAAAGGCGCCGAAGCTAAACAGCCGCCCGTAACATAAGGATTGCTAAGGGAAACTTGGGATTGAAGCTCTTCGATTGTAGCCCACGCTGATTTAGATTGAAAACGAGAGGACACAATTTTCCATTGATATTTTCGCTGCGGTAATAAAAAAATATCTTCGCCCGGTTTAAAAGTAAGACCGTCGACAAAAATAATAAAGCTTTGATCATTCGCCAAACCTAATTTTCCAAGGTCTAATTTTTTGTTCCCGCACTTTTCGTTAGGTTGCCAGTAACAGTCAAGGGCCCGGCCTGACTTTGCCCAAAGCTCTTGCAGAAGCTGCCTTTCTTTGGGAGTTAAAAGCCCTTCAGCCCGCAATTTTTCAAAATTTTTTGAAAAACTTTGGCAGTTCTTTTTCAGCAAACATTGATCGGCCAGCTTAAAAATTTCAGGCCGAGCTTCTTGCTGTTGATATTGAATCAGCGCCGCTTGAGCCGGCGTCATCAGGTCTTTTCGCTCCATTAGAATCTCTTGATAGATTGTTTCAGACAAACCGGGGGCCGCGACCAAAATGGAAGATTGTGCAGAGGCTTCAAGCGTCATTAAGAAAACCCATACGACGTAAATGCTTTTCATAAATCCCTACCTTTGATAAACGATTGAAAAATTACTTTTTATTTCACGATGAACCGAACCACCATTCTCCTTTGGATTTTGAACAACGGCCCGAAAAGGTCCTAGGTAATTTTGAATCACCGAACCCTCGCTTTCCGGAATTAAGGCCGCATAAACTTGCGGATTGAACGGGGCTTGAATAACTTTTACTCTTGAAGCGACCAAGCGATGCAGTTTTGTTTCAGCGCCCCCGGTGTACAGATCCACCACACCAGAATTGCCAATCAAAGATCCAATTTGTTCAATATTTTCAAGCTCCAATGGAACTAAGATGTAGCCCTTGGGAATCATGGTGTCGACGGAGTCAACCCGAGGAACTTCTGAAGTCTGTGGGGTGGGACTACGGCCTGACACCACCATGGCTAAAATTCCGAAGCCGAAAAAGGCGATCAAAAGCCATTTATTTTTTTCGATAAAAAGTTTGATGTTCATTTTTTCCCTCTTTGGTAAGATCCATTTTTTCAAACTTATTTTTGGTCATACTTAAATGTGATGCGATTAAAATTAAGACCATAGCTAGAACTAAAATTACGATCGCAGCTTCCACGGCAATTTGACCTCGCGGTAAACGATGGGCCATGCAGACTCCTTTGAATTGATGGTGGTCGAACAACTTTGTGGAAATTGACTGTGAGCAGGTAAAAAGCGAGCCATCGCTTTTTGGCTGATTGTTTTTAAGTTCCAAGTGAATTCAAGGGACTGGTCTTCTATAAAATTTTGACTCAAAGAATAAGTTGGAGCAAGAGCTGCATCGCTTGTTATCACAGAAAGCTTGGTTGGTTTAAATTTAAGATCGGTCACTTCGTTGATCATAAAGGACTTGAAATCACTTTTGCGACGCTGGCCAATTTGGACTAATTTTAACTTTAACAAGTGCTGATCCCAGGCAATTTGTGCATCCGCCATTTTAATCAGCGCTTTCTGCTGAAGATCCAAAATCTGTCGTTGGGCGTAAATCATATCACGGTGGGCCTCTGCCGCAGCCAGCGCAGGAGGAATCGCGGCGACAGCTATGCAGCGAAGCTGAGCAAGATGATACTGGGTTCTTAAATGTTGAGCCCGCGGATTTAATTTGAGCAAGCTATGTAAAGCCGATTTAATATTCTGTTGAATTTTGATTTGATCTCGGAGGCAAGTTTGGGTCATTTCAAGATTTGAGTCTGAGAAGCTAAGAAATAAATAAAGACAAAAGCCGACAGCCATCATCAGCGGCAAAAAGCTAATAAAATGAATGGCGACAAAGCCTTTTTGATCGCCCATCACAGATTTCTTTCTAGAGGTTGAAGAAGAGTTCTTTCAAGGCGCAGGGCGGGTGTGCCGGCAGCTTGAATGTTAAATGAAACAACGATTTGTCTGGGATTCTTTTCTATTTTTAACTGAGAAGATTCTTTAAAAATTAAGAATGATTTGGTTTTTTTATTAAATTCGGATTCACAAACTATTTGAGTTTTCATTGATGACAGGCAAAACAGTAAGTCATTGACTGAATGTCTGGCCGTAAAATAGACCAAGCCCCGGTAGCCCATTAAAAGCATGACCGTGAATGAGATCAGCGTCACTCCCGAGGTAAAGATTGTTTCGATCAAGGCTTGGCCCTTTTGCTGGCGCAGGTTCATTAGTTAGAGTCCTGACCGTGACCAGAGCTTTTTTTGCCTGAAGCCGCGCCTGCATTTTGTAAAAAATCACTAAGATCTTTTTTCTTATAGAGTTTTTCGTCAGCCTTTTCGGCTTTGACCTGATAGGATTCACCGCCAAGGGCGCGTGAAATATTGGCATATTGAACTGAAACATTTTGCCCGACGACCCGAACGATTCCGATGGTGGCAACGGCGACTAAAGCCACGATGATCAAGTATTCGATCAAGCCTTGGCCTTTTGAATTAAGAATTAAAAAGTTAACTTTCATAAACTCCCCTTTTGGTTGTTGGGGAGCTAGTGCAAGTATAAAACCAAACTTCGGACAGCCCTAAAAATAACTGAGGCCCGGATTGGGTCCGAGCCTCGATAAAAAAATCTTAATTTTAAGAACTTGGAAAACTATTTTTTGCCTTTGGCCTTGGGTTTTGCCTTAGGCGCTGATTTTGCTTTGGCTTTCACAGGAGCGGCCTTGGCTTTCGCTTTTACAGCGGGCTTTGCCTTAGAGGCGGCTTTCGGAGCAGGCTTGGTCGGCGCAGCTTTTTTTGCTTCAACCTTTTTAGGTGCAGCAGATTTAGCAGGGGCTGCAGCTTTGACAGCCGGAGCGGCTTTGGCTGGAGTTGCCGCTTTCACAGGTGGAGCTGGCTTAGCGGCTTTAATCAGAGCTTTAGCGGCTGATTTTTCAGCGGCTTTTTGTTCTTTTTGAGCCGTACGGGCCTCTTGTTTTGCTAATTGTTTTTTGGTTTTGCGCAAAGTTAAGATGCGATCCAAAATTTGAAAGGTCTCTTTTTGTAAATCATTTTCGAAGACAAAACGGTAGAAGCCTTCGATTTCGGGGCTTTGACGAAATTTTTTAAGGGACGTTGGGATGTTATCGGTCTGAACGAAATCAATAGAGCTTCCATCTTTAGATAGTTTTACTTTTTCCGTGGACATAGCAAAATCCTCCCTTTTTTCGAACACTTGTACCATAGATTTCGGGATTGTAAAGCGTCAAGCTCTTAAGTCTATCATGGCTGCCCCGGCCGGCCGATGGATAAAGAATTGAATTCCCTCATTAATACCATAAGAATAGGAGGCAAAAAGGAGGCTTTCGATGATACAGCTTCAAGGCAAAGATGTTTCTCAAAAGATCCGGCAGCACTTACAGATTCGCGTTGAAGCTATCAAAGGCAAATTGGGCCGCGCGCCCCGCTTGGATGTGGTGCTTGTGGGGGATGATAAGGCCAGTCAGGTTTACGTTAAAAATAAACACATCGCCTGCGAAAAAGTGGGTATGGAGTCTCAGGTTCATCAACTTCCTTCGAATGTTTCGGAAAGTGAACTTTTAATGCTGATCCTTGCTTTAAATAAGAATCCCAAAGTTGATGGCATTTTAGTGCAGCTGCCTTTGCCCCAACAAATCAGTTCGCAGAAAGTTTTAGAAACGATTGCGCCTGAAAAAGATGCGGATGGGTTGACGCCTTTATCGACAGGCCTATTGTGGTCCTCGCAGCCCTGGGTGCGATCGTGCACGCCCCAAGGGGTGATTCATATTTTAGAGCATTATCAAATTCCAATCTCTGGTCAGCACGCGGTGGTCGTCGGTCGCAGCCAGATTGTTGGAAAGCCCATGGCGGCCTTGCTGCTTGAAAAAGATGCGACGGTGACAATTTGTCATTCAAAAACAAAAAACTTAGAAAAGCTGACCCAACTGGGTGATATTGTTGTTGTGGCGGCAGGTCGACCTCGTTTTTTGGGACGCTCGGCTTTTAAAAAAGGGGCTGTGGTCATTGATGTTGGAATTCATGGGACGGGCACCACGGCGGCTGGGGGAAATATTTGTGGTGATGTGAAAAGTGAAGAATTAAATGAATGGGTGTCCGCCTTGACACCTGTGCCTGGCGGGGTCGGACCCATGACCATCACTTGTTTGCTTGAAAATACAGTCTGGCTGGCAGAGCGGAGACAGCCGTGAAATTAGAATTATTAAAAAATGTTTGGTACATGGGATTGCTGTCCAGCGAGCTGAAAGTAGGAAAAATGCAATCAAGGGTCATTATGAATGAGCCGATTGTTTTTTTTAGAAATCAAAAAAATGAAGTGAAAGCCTTGCGGGATATTTGTCCCCATCGCGGGATTCCCTTGTCCTATGGTCAGTTGAAGGGGGAAGAGGTCGAATGTCCTTACCACGGCTGGAAATTCGATGGCGCCGGCACTTGCACAGAAATTCCTTCCTTGTGTCTTGGGCAGGACTTGGATTGTCGAAAAATTAAAGTTCGGGCGTTTCCAGCCAAAGAACAACAAGGTATGATTTGGGTGTTCTTTGGTGACAAAGGTTTTGATGAATCTGTGGCGCCGCCAGTTCCGATGATGGAAACCTTGCCTTTGACGGCCAGTCCCCAAGTCGCCTTGGTTGAAAAGTTTCCGTGTCATATTGATCATGCCGTCATTGGGTTGATGGATCCCGCCCATGGACCCTTTATTCATAAAAGTTTTTTATGGCGGTCCGAAAAAAGCATTTTAGAAAAGCGGAAAAAATTTGGCCCGGTTAATTTTGGATTTCAAATGCTGCAGCATCAGCCTTCGGCAAATTCTAAAGCTTATAAAATTTTAGGCAAAGAAAAAACGACAGAGATCACCTTTACTTTGCCAAGTGTGCGAGTCGAGCACATTAGGGTTGGGCTTAAAAATTTATATTCTTATACAGCGCTGACTCCAATCAGTGATTCTGAGACTCGAATTCACCAATTATTGTATTGGGATTTAGGTTGGCTTAGTTTGTTCCAGCCTTTTGTAAAAAAGTTTGCAAAATTTTTTCTTCATCAAGATATTACCGCTGTTAGTATGCAGCAGGATGGCTTGAAATATGATCCGTCATTGATGTTGATTAAAGACGCCGATACGCAAGCAAAATGGTATTATGCTTTGAAAGAGCAATGGCTGGCGCATCAAGATGATCCGAAAAAATTCCAAAATCCCGTCAAAGAGACTGAGCTTCGTTGGAGAAGTTAATGCCTGTCTTGTTTTTATTACTGGCTGCTTTACAAGTCCAAGCTAGCGAGTTTGTCCTTTTAGGAGAAACGCATTGGTCGACGACTGAAAAAATTCAGAAAACTAGGTTCGGGGGACTTTCGGGGATCACTTTCCGTGGCGACAAAGTGTTTCTGATCAGTGATGATCGGGGTCAGGTGAATGAGCCTCGATTTTATGAATTTCAGATTAAGAAAGATAAAAATATATGGAAATTGGAAGATGGAAAAGTCCATTTCGTGGGGCTGCCGCCGAACTCTGGTCGTCATCAGATTTTAGATCTTGAGGCGATCGCGGCGCTGCCAAACGGGAATTTCTTAATTTCATCTGAAGGTGACAATAATAAAAAGCCAAGAGTGCCGCCGCGGATTTTTGAGGTGACAACAGACGGCCAATGGGTTCGGGATATTCCATTGCCGGCGCGAGCCATCCCCGAAGCCACTGGTCAGCAAAAGTTAGGTATCGGCAATAATTTTGGTTTTGAGGCGATGACCGTTGCAGATGAAGGGAAGAATCTTTATTTTGTGTCTGAGCGCCCTTTTGTTCAAGACATTGAGGTCAAAGATACGGTCAACCAATTTCGGTTTTATCAGATGAAGCAACAGCATGATAATTATGAGCTTGTCAGTGAAAGACTGTTGCATGGACCGCCGGCATCGACAGAGGGCGGTGTGGCCTTAGTTCAAGGTTTTTCAGAAATGGTTTTTATGGGCGACCAAAAATTTTTATTATTGGATCGCACGCTGAAAATTGCGGCAGGTCGGCTTTTAACTTTTGAATGTCGCTTGATTGAGCTAGATCTGGCAAAAGCTTCTGACACCTCAAAGATTGAAAAATTAAGCGCAGCTAAAAATTTACAAGCGGCTCAGATCAGCCATGTTCACCCCTTAAAATCTAAGAATTCAGAGCTTGGCAACTGTGAAGGAATGGCCTTGGGCCCTGGCAACGATGAATATAAGCAGACTTTATGGATCATTACTGATAATAACTTCAGCAAATCAGTCGATACAGTCCTTTATTTTTACGGAGTTAAAAATTGATTCGATGGAAAATCAGACGGGGACGTGATCAGAACGTGCGCCAAGGACATCCTTGGATTTTGCGGGAGGATCTGGTTTCTGTTGGAAAAAACTTAGTGCCCGGAACTTTGGTCGAAGTGGTCGATGATAAAGATCAATTCGTTGGTTGGGGTTATGGCAATCATGAATCAAAAATTGCAGTGCGGATTCTGGGCCGAAAAAGTGACGATTTTAAAGGACTTAGCATCCATTTCTTTGTCGATCGTGTGATGGCTGCTTGGAAAAAAAAGCATGAGCTTGGCGTTCGGGGAAGCTTTCGTTTGGTCTATAGCGAAGGGGATCAAATGCCAGGCTTGATTGCTGATCGTTATGTCGCTGAATCTGGCGGCAAGCAGTTTCAAGTTTTTTCAATTCAGGTTTTAACGGCCGGCATGGATCGAATTTTGCGGGATGCAGTGACTTTTTTTCGAGTTGTGGCCGAGCGTGCTTTGGCTGATGGGATGAGTGACTTTTCATGGGATCAAAGTGTTATTGTTTTAAGAAATGATTCGTCAGCTCGCAAGCACGAAGGCTTGGATGTTTTAATTCCACAAGTTTTAAAAAGTGTCCGCGATATCGAATTGAATCAGTGTGATATCTTGGTGCGAGCCACCCATGGTGAAAATTTTTTGAAATTTTCTTGTGATTTATACCAGGGTCAAAAAACCGGATTTTTTTTAGACCAATGGTATAATATTTTTCTGGTGAACGAAGAGATCGGTCTAAAGAGTTGGCCCAAGGATCAGACCGTTCGCATTCTTGATCTTTGTTGTTATGTGGGTCATTGGAGTGCGCAATTATCGCGACGACTTTTGGATTTGGGATATAAAGTTGAAGTGACATTAGTGGATGTTTCGCAGCCCGCCTTAGAGCGTGCTGTGAAAAATGTAAAGCGCCTTGGTGTCGAGGTCACATCGATTAAAAAAGATGTCTTAAAAGATCTTGCTGATCTGCCAAGTGATTCTTTTCATGTCGTGATCGCTGACCCTCCGGCCTT
Source organism: Pseudobdellovibrionaceae bacterium (assembly GCA_043779385.1). GTDB lineage: Bacteria > Bdellovibrionota > Bdellovibrionia > Bdellovibrionales > Bdellovibrionaceae > JAYWDA01. The sequence goes on along the minus strand of JAYWEU010000120.1, from coordinate 5,656 downwards.
TGCAAAATCTAAAAAAGATATCCCGCAAGCAGAACATGCTTATATGAAACTAAATAGCCAAGCCTTTCGTGTGGCAAAATCCTTTGGCCTTGTCGCAGCGTGCTCTTGCTCCGGTGGCGTTCGAGAAGAGGCCTTTTTACAAGCGGTTAATAAAGGTTTGCAGCGAAGTGAGCGCCAGGCTCGCTTGATAAAAAAAGGGGGCCATGCCCCCGATCATCCCTTACTGCCAAATTTTCCGGAAGGCGAGTATTTGAAAATGAATTTGTTCGAAATGCTTTAAAGGCTGTCTTGGGCGTTCTGAGTTTGTTGAATGTACTCATTCATTTTTTCGATATGATCTTTTAAGTTTAAATTTTCAGATTTCAGCAAACTGCACTGAGTGAGAGATTGTTGCAAGTGACTGTAATAATCTTTGCACTCGAGGCCTTTTCGATCCATCGCCATTTTCATTTCGATAATTTTTGTTTCAGCTGTTTCCATTAAGTGTTTAAGAACTTCATTTTGTTTTCTTGCGGAAGCCTCTAGCTCTTCAAAAGAGTTAGAGATATTAGAAATTTCCTCATTCAAAGAATTGATATGTTGATTTTTTAGATCAATCTGTTCATTCATCTGGGCTAAGAATTGAGTGACTTGGTCTTTTTCGTTCAAAGTTTGCTGAATTTGATTTTGAAGTTGTTTTTTTTCTTCAAGCCAAGTGTCTTGTTGCTTAAGAAATGAAGCTTTCGCCTTATCAAGTTCAAGATCAGTTTCATCTTTTAATGCTTTTTGAAGCTCAACTTCATTTTGTAAGCTTTTTATATTTTCCATCAAAGATTGGGAGTATTTTTTTTCTTCCAAGTGACTTTGGTGGGACCTTGATTTTAAACCTTGTATCTCGAGCTGAAGTTGCAGGCTTACTTCTAAAGATTTTGCTAAATCGCTATTTAGTTTTGAATTGGTGTTTCGCTCGGTGTTCAGTTGTTCACTGAGCAGAAGCATTTGTTGGCCCAAATCGCCTTGTTGATACTGCATATTTTCTAGATTTTTAATTTTGCTGCTGATGCGATCGTGCATTTCGTCTTGTGCCGCTTGAAGATCTGTTTGAAATCGACGGATTTGGCCCTGCATTTTTTCTAACATTTGTTGCCTCGTTCCTGCTTCTGCGGTGATATCAAATCCATGATTGGACTTGTAGCTCAGCTCATTGAGTTTATTAGATATTTCATCGAACAAGCGTTCATGGTCGGGTCTTGAATTCATAAAAGCTATTCTGAGGCCATCGACTTAGATCCGTCATCTGTTTGTCTTGGCTCTCGATCTTTGTCTAGGATCGATTCAAGGTCCTTTGTTCTTATCTTATTTTGAGTCAGAGACCTTTTTTGGAAGAAAGTACGAAAGTGTAGAGCCTAAAATGGCGCTGTCTCAGAATGAGAAAATAAGCAGTCGTTTAAAGGGTTTAGGCGTCCATAACAGTGGCACCGGTGATGCATTACTTAAGGGAGAGGTGATTATGGATTTCAGAGAATGGAAACTTGAACTTACGATTGTTGCTTCTGCAGTTCTTCTGTTGTTTGCGATGTTTGGTTTGTTTCGAACAATCTCGCCAGCCTCACAGCTTGAGACAAAGGCCATCGTGTATGAAATGCCACGACCTGCGAGTGCCGAGTTGGAAGCAGACTTTGATTTAGCCAACCGAGAAATCACTCGAGAATATTTAAAGGCTCAGGCGAAGGGTGCAGGTCATGACAACAAGCCGGTCGCTAAAATTCCTGCAAAAACAGCTGCCAAAGATATCAAAAAGAAAGACGCTCAGAAAGTCACTCAAGCTGCAAAACCACAGTTGAAGATCGACATCATTGGCGCGGCCGCTCGAAAGGGAATATCTTCCAGCGATAACTCGCAGTCTGCAAAAGTTGCGAATTATAACCAAACGGCCCGTAAAAATACCAACACTCCAGAGGCTGCGGCAGATGCTAAGAAGGAAGATGACAAAAAAGTCATGACGTTAGCGGAGTGGCGCCAACTTTTATTATCACAGCCGACGTTAGCGAATATGAATAATTTCTTAGCGGCTTATAAAGCAAAGGAAGTGACCTCTGAAGGTTACTACCAAGTTTCTCAGGAATTAGTTTTGTCTGATAAGCCTGAAAATCAAGCGGCGGGTCTGTATGCTCTTCAGGCCGCTCCTAGTGCGATCAGTTTTGCCATCGTTGCAAAGAATTTAACCAAGTTGACGCCAGAAAACAAATTAACGGGTCAGCAAATCCTATTAAGCTACAGTCAACCCCAGAGGGTCGGTTACTTGTCTCAGGTTCTTGAATCCACAGATCCAGAAGTTGTTAAGCAAGCGGCAGATACGATCACTTACGGTTTAGCTCAAGTCAAAAAAGGAAATGCGCCTCAGGATTCTAGGAATGTTCGCGCAGATGAGACGGCTTCAGCGACGACAAATCTGCAGTCCTACGGTCGATTTTTACAAGTTTTTGAAACTTGGCAGCAAAGTGGAGATCAGACTTTAATGGGTCTAGCTCAGAACTTTTTAAGCACTTGGAATTCCTAATCACCGACGCTTTTTAGCAGTCAAGACTTGTCCCAAGCATCGAATTCGGGTCCAATAGTTCCGATGCGCCTGTTGTTTTTTTTAATCATTTTCTTTTCCCTCATTGGAGCTCGGGCCGAGCGGTTTATTCCTCGCCGGATGAGCGAATCAGATCGGCATATTGCGCTTCAAATTTTAGGTTTTGGATCAGCCAGTAAAATTTTAACAAGCCCATTTCCTTTGGGTGGTCACCCTGGATATGAAGTTGGTTTAACAACGGAATATTTGCAGGTTCAGGATCTGGCAAGCCTTGGCGATAAGTCGACTCGTAATCGCGAGCTTAATTTTAATAGTTTCTCTATCGCAAAAGGATTGTTTTATAATATCGACACGGCCTTTCAATTCACACCAGCTTTTCAAAAGGAAGATGTCTCATCGTATGCGGCGCAAATTCGCTGGGGCTTTTATGAATTTCCTTTTATTCCCGGTGGTCTTTCTTTTGTCTTAAATCGCAGCGATACTAACTATGGAAATCTTTTAAACACCCGAACGACGGGACAAGATCTTGTTGCTACGATTGTTGTTGAAGATGTCAGTTTGTATTTTGGTGTTGGCACGGCCAGTTCGATTGGAACTTTCAGTGGAGGCACACAAGCAGGCACGGCGACCGAGAGTACGACAGATAATTGCACTCCTGCCTCGGCTTATTGTTCCTCATCCAATGAAGAATTACAGGAAGTTCATACGCTTTTCGGAGTCAGCCTGGCGTTTAATCAACTTTTTGCAGCCCTAGAGATTGATCGATATTTTCTTTCGACCTATTCAGCGAAAGTCGGCTGGAAATTTTAATTTTTGTTTAAATTTTGTTTAATTAAGTGCGAGCTTTTTGGATCAGCTGGGTGGTCGATTTTCCATCAACGAACTGCAAAGAAAACACTTGGCCACCCAAGGACTGCACAAAACTGGCGCCAACGATACTTTCAATTTTCCAGTCGCCGCCTTTAACTAAGACGTTGGGCTTTACTTCATGAATTAATTTTTCAGGCGTGTTGTCGCTAAAAATAACAACGGCATCGACACAAATTAAAGAGCTTAGGATTTCGGCGCGATCGTTTTCATTTTGCAGAGGGCGATCATTGCCTTTCAGTCGTTTGACGCTGGCATCAGCATTCACTCCGATGAATAAAAAATCACCCAAGGCGCGGGCCTCTTTTAAATAGCGAACATGCCCGACATGCAGAAGATCAAAAACGCCATTTGTAAAAACGATTTTTTTTTGTCGAAAAGGACGAAGTTTTTCGCTGATTTGATCAAACGTAAAAACTTGTCCCATGTTGTTTAGGCTCTTTCTAAGATCTGTGTTTGCGACAAATCGCCCACTAAATCACGTCGCATAATAAGAGAAACTAAAGGTAAAGTAAAGATTCCAGTTAAAACAACCAGCGCCGATCTTGCGATCACAGAGATAGCATATCCCGACGTTCCGACCTCGTTCGGGTGGCCAATGCGCAGGTCGTAAGCCCACTCACCGGGTGTCGCTCCCAAAAAGATTCGATGTCCAACCAAGTAAACAAAAGACACGAGGCCAAACAAAGCTATTGTTGAAAGATAAATCAGACGTCCTGAATCCGAGCTAAAAATAGCGCTGGTCACATCGACTTTTGTAATGCTTAAAACAATAATCATACAAAGTAAGGTCGCCGCTAATACCAACATGGCATCTAAAATAAAGGCGCTGATATTTTGCAAACCTGCTTTGTATCTAACAACGGGTGTTGTTCGAGGAGTCACATTAGATTTTGGAATTTCACTTTTTTTAGAGCGTAGTGTTTGTAGGATTTCTTCAACGGCGGCCGACGAGTCATCCATATCAGGGACGTTGAATTGAGTTCTAGTATTTCGAGGGAGTGGTGGCTGCAAGGGCGAGTCGATGTCGACATGACCATCCAATAGATTCATCGAGGCCGAATTAAATCGAACAGAAATCGGCGGAGTCTCTTTTTTATTCTTCTTATGAAAACCCAAACCCTCTGTTAAAGGCTTAAATTCAAATTCTTCAAACGGATCTGCCACAACAAACCTCCCATGTCGGCCTAAGGCTCATCCCCACGCATCAAATCAAACTCATACTTTAGGACGGAGACCAAAGTCAGGCAAGCCGTTTCAACTCGAAGAATCTGCCGACCCAAAGTGACAGGATCAAAGCCTAGGTTTTTTAAGTTTTCGACCTCTTGAAGCGAAAAACCTCCTTCACTTCCGACAAGGCACCAAATATCCGTGATATTTGGGCTTTTCCGAGACTTCAGGAAGCCCGAAATAGATTGTTGGGCGTCCCCCTCATATGAAAATAGACCCAGACCGCCCTGAGACAGGTTAATCTGCGAAAGAATATTTTTGAACTCCACAGGAGCATGAATTTTAAGCAGTTCCCCACGGCCGCATTGCTGGGTGGCTGACACGACAATTTTATGCCAACGGTCCAACTTCTGAATTGGGAATGAGCTCGCACTTTTCACGAAACTGTAGTCAGAAAAAAACGGATGAAAGCTGGCGACGCCCATTTCCACCAGTTTTTCCACAACGTCATCCATCACTTGGTAGCGTGAGACCGACAAAGCAATATGTAAATGGGGCCGAGGCAACTCAGGGATGACTCGGGTTTCTTTAATCAGAGCTCGCGCTGATTTTTTGCCAATTTCAGTGACACAAACTAAATAAGCTTTTTCATCACATAAAACTTCAAAATGAGAGCCCATGTCTTGCCGGCACACAGAGAAAATATGGTGAAAAAGATCGCCCTCAAATTGAACGGATTCATTGATGATATTTTGAGGTTGAATCCAATAACGCCTCATAAGTTTACGTTCTGAAACCAGTAACCAATCCATTCATCTTTTTCAATTCGTCGCATGACTTTTAAATTTGTCGAGCGAGTGAAGTTTTCAAAGAACTCGTCGTCATGTTCTTTTAGAATTCCCGTGACAATCAAAAAGCCGTCAATTTTTGTACGTTGAATTAAGGCGTCTCGTAAATGGATCAGCACGCCATCAATAATATTGGCGACGACAACATCAAATTGTTCGCGCAATTCGTCGACTTGTTGATCGCGGATTAAAATATGCTGAGACTTATTTTTAA
>JAYWEU010000119.1:0-33214 GCA_043779385.1 Pseudobdellovibrionaceae bacterium | reverse complement strand
CTGGTTATTTGCCGGTAGTAAAAAATGGTCCGCCTTTGCAGAGGATCAAGAGCTTCAATTAGCTCTTTTACCACTTTTTGAAAATAATCAGCTTATGTTTTATCCCAGTTTGGTCTGGAATTTTTAAAGGCATTTAAATTTCATATCGACAGAGTAACCGTTTCCAATGGCCCCATTGGCGATACCACCGCCAACACCGACAATCCCGCCGACAGGGCGTGCCGCTTGACTGCCAAAGACCCAAACAGCTCCGCCGGCAGCTTGCGCTACTTTTGCAACCGTTTTTGCGGTCTTATAATCTTCTTCTTTCATGGTGCCAGTGTAGGCCTGTTTTTCATCCAGAAAAGCCGCCGTCTTTTTTTGTTCGGCGCAAAAATGATTTGCTTGGCTAATCGCATTGCGAGCTCCTTGCTCGCCGTCTTCGCCGGTGACAAGAACTCTGTGGACGCCATCAGCTCCGGGTCGCACGTCTTTGTGGTGGGCGCAGCTGCTGACAAGAGTCATCAAAGAAATACCTAATAACGTGGTCAAGCAGAGATTTTTCATGGCTTCTCCAGGGGGTTGAAATTCAAAGTCGCCGAGCCCACAGGACCCGTCAGAGTTAGTTTTGAAGGATAATTTTCCACAAGCCTCACGCTGATGGGAAAAATCAACTGATAAGGGGTCGAAAAACGATTGTGGTAACCGTACAAACTTTGGACCTCGACAGTTTGAAGTTTAATTTTTGTGACCTTTCCTTCATACCGCCGGCCGTTCACATCTAAAAAAATCTTCCACAAGCTTGGATTCTTATTCAAATCGTCATGTTTTTTATCCGGTGTAAAAAAACTTATAAAAACTTCGGTCTCTTTGCCCAGTTTTTCCTGACTCTCTAATTTTTGGGCATCAAATTTTCCTTGGTCCCATTGAAATAATCGCGCCTTCTGATCCAAAATAGCTGCACTCACGACCGAGTTGTGAAGTGTCGCCGCCGCTTGCAGAGTATTATAAAGCCCATTGTAAGATTCAATTCGATCTGAATACCGATCAACCACTTTCTCAGACTCAGACTGCGTCGCCACCTGCACCCCCGCCGAAGTCGTTTCACGAGTGGCGCAGCCACTCAGAAGAATAGTGGCGCAGCCACTGATAACAAGTAACAGAGCTAAAACTTTTTTCATTTTTGGTTCTCCATCACTGAGTTCAAGAAAGACCGCAGATCTTCATAAACCTTAGACCGGATAATATCATTATAAATTTCATGACGGGCGCCCTCTTCATAGACACATAATTTTTTAACATCCGAACTGATATTTTGAAAAAATGTTTTTGAATCCGGGGAGCTCACAACAGGATCATTTTCTGGAATTTGAAAGAGTGTTGGGATCTGAATTTCAGACGCTCGAGCTTGCACAATTTCAATGGCGGTTTTAAAACCTATAAAAACTCCCGGCGACATTCGATTATGACGAAGAACATCTTGTTCAAACTCCCGAATCACATCTAAATCTCGGGTCAGCATATCATTCGTGATTTCATTCCAAAGTGTCACTTTTGGTAGCCACTGATTTAAAACATCGGCCGCCCGGGTTTTCCATTCGGGGACAGGCACAGCCACGCCCAAAAGGGGTGAACTGCAAACTTCCGCTGAAACTTTCATATCAGGATGATCAATGACAGTTTTTAGTTGGATCAAGCCTCCCAAGGAATGGCCTAGTAAAACAATGGGACCCGTAGAAGATTTTGATTCATGAAGGATTTTTTCAACGAAGAGATAGTAGTCTTTGCAATAATCATCAAAGTCGCCGGCGTAACCGCGTTTGCCGTCAGACTTGCCATGGCCTCTTAAGTCCATCGCATAAAACGACCACGAATCATCCTTGAAAGCGTCGATGAGTCGAAGGTAGGATTCAGAGTGTTCGCCTTGGCCGTGGCAAATAATAACACTGCCTTGAGCTTTTGGATTTTGCCAAACTTGAAAAAATAATTGCAAATTGTCGTGGCCAGACAGCTGACCTTCTCGTCGTGTATACATGGGCCTATTTTGAACAACATTTTCAACAGCGGCAAGAACATTGTCCTGCCGGCTTCGGCAAAAAGATTTAGCGCGGGCCGCGAAACAAAATAGTGTCTTTGGGCGTGTCTGATTGTTCAGGGACAAAAGGGTAGTCGAGGCTGTAGTGAATGCCCCGTGATTCCTTGCGCCGGAGAGCGCACTCGACAGAAAGGTCGGCAAGAATCGCGATATTTCGAAGCTCGATAATATCGCTGTGAATCTGAAAGTTGGAATAATACTCACGCACCTCAGTCAGGATATTGCGAAGGCGATTCTGAGCTCTTAAAAGTCTTTTATCTGACCGAACAATCCCGACGTAATTCCACATCAGTCTGCGGATTTCATCCCACATATGATGAATGACGATCATTTCGTCAGCATTTGATTCGATGGGATAAACCCACTCATGGGGACTCTTTGGATAAAGTTTAAAATCATTCCAGTTTTTAACAATATCTTCGCAGCTGTTATGGGCCGTCGAAAGGCATTCTAATAATGAATTAGAGGCTAAGCGATTGGCACCATGGAGGCCGTTGCAGCCGGTTTCTCCGATGGCCCATAAACCTTTGATATCAGTTCTGCCATAAATATCAGTTAGAACTCCACCACATAAATAATGGGCGGCGGGAACGACAGGAATAGGCTGTTTACAAATATCAATTCCAAATTCCAAACATTTTCCATGAATGGCAGGAAATCTTTGCTGTATAAATTCTGCTTTTAATTTTGTCATATCAAGATAAACGCAAGCCGCTCCAGTGCGTTTCATTTCGGCATCGATGGATCGGGCCACAATATCCCTCGGAGCTAAGGCGCCAAGCGGATGATATTTGCTCATGAAAGCAAGACCCTCTTTATCAACCAATTCACCACCTTCGCCGCGCAAAGCTTCTGAAATTAAAAAGGCTCGCGCTTCCGGGTGGAATAAACAAGTCGGATGAAATTGCATGAATTCTAAATTGGCCACCCGAGCACCTGCCCGGTAGGCCATGGCGATACCATCCCCGGTGGAGCCGCTCCAGTTCGTAGTATAAAGGTAAACTTTTCCGCCTCCGCCCGTTGCTAAAATTGTCGTTCGCGAGGAAATGGCGATCACTTCGCCTTTCGATTTATTTAAAATATAAGCACCGACACAATGAGTGGGATTTAAATCATAAGGATCAATTTGTTTACTAACGATCAAATCAATCGAAAGATGATTTTCAAGAATTGTAATGTTGGTTTTTTCCTGAGCCAGCTTCAAAAGATGCTTATGAATTTCATGACCCGTTTGATCTTCGTGGTGGAGAATACGGCGGAAACTATGTCCGCCTTCTCGCGTCAAATCAATTTGACCAAGCTTTCCAGTTCTTTCTCCGCGAACATCGAATTCGACCCCCCAATCGATCAAATCCTTAATTCGGTCGGGCGCTTGACGCACAATGTTGTTAACAATTTCTGGCTTACAAAGTCCAGCTCCTGCGGTCAACGTGTCTTGAATATGACTTTCAAAACTATCTTCTTCTGAGAGGACCGCGGCAATTCCGCCTTGGGCCATCGCCGTGTTTGTGTCTTGGGCCGCCTCTTTCGAGACAATCGTGATTTTCAAACTTTCAGGAAGTTTGAGCGCTAAAGATAATCCGGCAAGGCCGGAGCCGATAATTAAAATATCCGTCTTCAGATTCGACATGGTGAAAAATCTTTTAAGCCTGTTTCATTGCTTTTGCAAAGGAGTCTTACTTGATTCTTAACGCAATCTATTTAGAATCAAAGGAACACGCAGTGTTTCCATGGAATCGGGAGCAAAATGAAGTTAAAAATTCTTAGCTTGGTCGGGTCCTTGTCGGTGATTTTCATCGCGGCCGTCATCTGGCGAATGAATCATTTTATTCAAGAAGATCGGACAAACTGGGCGCAAGCGCAAATGCGGACCCAAGTCATTTCTCTTCAGCAAACGGCTCAAGCCCTTCTTCATGATCTTCAACATAAAACTCCCCTCCTTCAAGACTCAATTCGCGATAAAAACTTCTGGTTCGCAGTGGATCCATTCAAAGCAATGGCATGGGTTCGCGATCTTAATAATCCGACCTTGGAAAATACGGCGATTAAAGATGGCACTGGATTGGACGATACGAACTTAGTATCTGCCGTTAAAAATTTACAGGGATACAAAGTGGCACAAGGAAGTTTTCTTTTGGTGCCATGGCAGGATTCGCAGAGGCGAAATTGGCTGATGGTCGTGTGGCCTTGGGCTGAAAATCGAAAATTGATTTTATGGACTGGCGCCGAATATTTTCAAGCGCTGCTTGAAACTCATAAAGGGGCATTAGCGAAGTTGTCATTTGTGAATGAAAGCGGCCAAGTGTTGGCGCACTCTCAGCCCGAATATTTTGGCTCGCGATTGAACGATCAATATCTTTACAAAGAATTCAAATCTTCGGGAGCCCTTCAAGGGGGGGGATATTTCAAAGACTCCAGCGGCGAAGATTTTCAAGGTTATTATGAAGCCATCCCGAACACAAATTTAGTATTAATGGCATCGACATCTTACCATGATCTGTTGGCCGATAAAAATAAAGTTTGGGCTTCATTTTTATTTGTGGGTTTAGGCTTAGTGCTTTTAACTTTGGGCGGAATTAGTCTTCTAAAGATTTCTGATGCGCCCTTCGCTGACGGCAACACGATAAGGTCGTTACCAGCTGTTAAAGAAGCATTCTTAAAGATACCTGAAAAAGAAAGTGTTGCGAAGGCCTCGGTCACCCAGGAAAATCGCCAAGAAGTTTTTAAAAAGATTGCGGGCTCGTTAGGTCATGAAATGCGCTCGCCCTTGGCCCGTATTTTAGGATTAAGCCAAATGATTTTAGAGAAAGAAAAAGATCAAACCTTGGCTGCCTATGCAGGATCTATTTTGCGCGAAACGCGTTCGGCGCGAGATGTTTTGGAAAAGCTTTTTAGCTTTGCGCAAGAAAAAGAATCCGTGATGAGGCCCTTGCGGGTCGAAGCTGTGGTTAAAAACTTGCTACAACGTTGGCAGCCAGAGTTTCAAAAAAGAAATGTCCAATTGATTCAAAAAATTGAAAGTGTCCCGGAAGTCATGGCAGATATGAATTTGATAGAGAAGGCTTTAGAATCTATTCTGCAAAATTCGATGGACTCTATGGAAAGAATCTTAAAACGAGAAATTCGGGTGACGGTTCGGGCCATTTCTTCCGGCGCCGAAATTGTTATTCAGGATATCGGCGAAGGCATTGATGCCGAACATCTTTCTAAAATTTTCGATCCATTTTTTACGACACGATCTTTTTCTCAGCATCTGGGTTTGGGTTTATCGGCTGCTTACGGAGTGATTAAGCAGCATGGAGGGACGCTTCGGGTGGAATCTCAGAAAGATCATGGAACAACCGTCACATTGACTTTACCTGATCAAAATCATTTCAAGGAGGCCGGTTCGGTCCCATCGCTGGCAACCGCTGTTCATGTCACAGGCGACAGCGATCGATTTTCCCCGGCCGATGTTGAAATTGAGCAGCTTTTAGACTTTCAAGAAACGGAGTCTTCAGATCTTTCCATTTCGGAAAAGACATTTTTTATCACTGAGGCGTCTTTAGAGCCAAGCCCGCGTCAGGAAATAAAAAAAGAAACGATCACTTTTGCACCTAAGGCGCCCACTCCTTTGGACGAATATAAAGTTGAGATTCGTCGCCCGCGGAGACCCATCATTGAAAATTCGTGATTACGCTGCTCAATTCTGTGTCTTAGTTCTAGCGACCGACGCCGATTGGGGGGCGGAAGCTAAGAAATCCCTGACCGAAGCGGGATATGAAAACTATTTGATCACGGACAGCGATGATCTGAAAGACCGATTGCAAAGTAAAAACCCCCACGTTGTGGTCTATTGTTTTTCTGAATTAATGGGTTCGTTAAATTCTTGGGCAGAAGGGATTTTAAAATTCAACCCAGAAATTCGCTTTGTCACATTGGGATTGAATTCGCAATTTGCTGGCTTTAATGAACTTACCGATCATGGTTTTGAAGAGTTTGTAACTTTTGAAAAAGAAAATTTAGGACCAAGAGTTTCATCTAGTGTCGATCGAATTTGTGAAAAGCTTTATTTTATTTATCAAAATGAGCAACTGCTGAATGATCTGAAGAAAAGCCAGGTCGCTGACCATGAGCCTGCGGTGTTGCCAGCGCTAAAGGATTTTTCTATTCCAGTTGGAAATAGTTTAACCGCACGGGTGGTGGCTTACCAAAGTGCCTCCGGACGAGAAGCTTTGATCCAAAAGTTTTTTGACCATGGTGGAGTGCAACCAATATATCATTTTCGATTTCTGCCCTCGGTATTATCCTTTGTAGTGACTCAGGCAGCGGGGGTGCCGCCCCAGGAAATTCAGGGAGTCGGTTGCCAAATCGAAGGCTTGGCGATCCGAGATCTTTCGACTCAGCTCAGTTTGGGTGTCGTTCCGGCGCCGATCTTGGTGCTTGCGCAAAAGGCTTTGAAAATTAAAAATCCAAAATTACTTCCGCTTTATGTAGCAAGTCAGCTTGAAGGTTTCATTCTTTTCTCGGCCGATATCGATGAACAAATCAAAGAGAATTTAATGGATGAATTTTCTTTGTTTGCTTTAGCATTTTCTTATTTAGATTTACAAAAACGCCTAGAGCTTTTGGAAACTCAAGATCCGACGACCGAAGTCTTCAATCGAAAATATTATGACATTAAATTGATCGAAGAGGTTGAGCGCGCTTTAAGAATCAAACAAGCGGTTTCAATTATGAAAATTTCAATTGATGATTTTTTTGAAATTGAACAAGTCTTAGGAGACAGTGCTCACGAGCTGCTTTTGAAAAAAGTCGCGCAGTTGATTTTAAAATCCAGTCGCACCAATGACTGCGTGGCAAGAACAGGTCAAAATGAATTCACTGTTCTGATGCCGCACTGTCATCGTCAAGGAGCCATGATAAGAGCCGAACGGGTTCGTCGTATCGTTGAAAATTCAATGACGGTTGAAAGTGGTATCAAAGTTTCCATCAGCGTTGGAATCAGTGAATATCCAACCCTCTGTGGTTCGGCGGCTGCATTAGAAGAATCAGCGGCAAAAGCTCTTCACCATATCGCTAGTCGCGGGGGCAATAAAATTTGCCTTTTTAAAGCGCCCCTCGATCATGCACCCGAATTCGAAGTTCGGGTCGAGCCGGGATGATGTATGGAGACGCACCGTAAAACTTTCGCAGAAATTAATTTGAATCATCTAAAATTTAACTTAGACAGCCTTCAGTTAAATTTTAAAGATGAATTTTTATGTCCTATGGTGAAAGCCAATGCTTACGGGCACGGCGACATTCAAGTGGCGCGTTGTCTTGAAAAATGGGGCGTGCCAAGGTTGGGCGTTTGTCTTATTGAAGAAGGCCTTCTTTTAAGAAAAGCCGGAATAAAGACCCAAATATTAGTTTTTCGAGGATTTGACCAAGAGGGAGCCCAAGTGATTTTGGAAAATCAGATGACTCCGGTGGTGTCCCAATGGAAACATTTGGCGCATCTTGAGGCCCTGGCGACACAAGTAACGTCTATTCATTTAAAGTTTGATTCGGGCATGAATCGATTGGGATTTTCAATTGATGAAGCGCAAAAATTATTTGATTATTTTTGGCAAAATAAAAAACTGCGGGTCGAGGCCATTCTGACTCATCTTTCAAATGGTGAAGATGGTTTTCAAGACGACGGGACGACTTCTGATCAACTGATGCGCTTTCTGCCCGTCATCGATCTATTTAAAGCTTTGAAAGTTAATGTGCATGTGCTGAACAGTGCCGGTATTTTAAGTTCATTAAAGTTGCGTTCAGAGAAAAAAAGGAATCATCGATTGGTGTCCCAAGCCTGGGGACTGCGTCCTGGGTTGATGCTTTACGGATATAGTCCCATTGAAGCCAAATTTAATTTTCAATTAAAGCCCGTGATGACTTTAAAATCAGTCGCCGGCGTTTTTCGTCGCCTCAAAAAAGGCGAAGGGGTTTCTTATGGTTCAACTTGGCGCGCCCCCAAGGACAGCATCATTGCCGTCGTTCCTATAGGCTATGCCGACGGAGTTCATCGTCTGCTTTCAAATAAAGGCGAGGCCCTGTTTTTAAATCGTCGAGTTCCCATGGTTGGACAAATTTGTATGGATTTCTTGATGTTGGACGTGACTGAAGTGGCTCAACAACAGCCGTTTGATCCGGATCAAGAGCATGAAATTATTTTTTTTGGCACTTCAGCCAACGGGAGTTTTATTTCTGCAGCGGAAGTCGCAAATAAAGCCGGAACAATTCCCTGGGAAATACTGACAAGCATCGGAGAAAGAGTTCCTAGGCAATACACGGGTTTGGAGATGCAATGATCGGACAGGCGGCGATTTCTTCTTTTTACGAAAATATTAAAAAATCTGCGACCGCATTTATTTCTGAAACTGGAAACATCGTTTTATTCTTTACTGACAGTATCCGTCTTTTGTTTCAGCCACCGCATCGCTTTGGTGAAGTGATCAAACATATGGAATTTATTGGCAATCAGTCCGTGGGTATTATAGCTCTGACAAGTCTTTTCACAGGTTTAGCGCTTTCATTTCAAATCTATTTAGGATTTAAGTTATTTAATGCTGTGAATATGGTCGGGCCGACGGTGGCACTTGGGATCACCCGGGAATTGGGTCCAGTGTTAACTGGTTTAATTGTTTCGGCCCGCGCTGGCGGAGCGATGGCTGCCCGCTTGGGAACAATGCGGGTCAACGAGCAAATTGATGCTTTGGACGTGATGGGAATAAATACGAAACAATATTTGATCGCTCCAAGGGTGATCGCAGCAATTATTTGCATGCCCCTTTTAACTGCTATTTTTGATTTCGTAGCTATGCTAGGCAGCTGGATTCTTTGTGTAAAAATGGTCGATTTGGATGAAGCGGTTTACTGGCAAAAAATTCGCGATATCATCAAGGTTAGTCATATCAATGAAGGCCTTATTAAAGCCGCCTTTTTTGGAATGGTGTTCGCAACCGTTTGTACTTATCGCGGATTTAATACAACGGGTGGGGCTAAAGGCGTTGGCGAAGCCACAAATCGAGGCGTTGTTTTAAGTATGGTGATGATTATTGTGATCGATTATTTTATCACGAACTTCATTCGATTATTTTATCTGACCACGGGGATGAGATAGTGCTGGAAGCTGCGATTCGCCTGACAGATGTTAAAAAAACCTTCGACGGAAAAGAGTTTATTCTTAAAGGGATTGATTTGGTCGTTCCTAAAGGAAGCTTGACCGCCATCATCGGATTTTCAGGGACTGGCAAAAGCGTGATGTTAAAACATATTCTAGGATTGTTTCGTCCGACCTCGGGACATATCGAAATCCTTGGAACGGATATTGGAAAACTGTCTGATGACGAGTTAACACGGTTTCGATGTAAGTTCGGAGTTCTTTTTCAATCAGCGGCCTTGTTTGATGATATGACAGTTCTAGAAAATGTTTGTTTTCCGCTGACAGAACATCGTCGTGAATTAAGTCCCTTGCAGGTCATAAGTACAGCTGAAGCGAAGCTGATCTCTGTGGGTCTAGAGAAAAAACACTTTGATAAATTGCCCAACCAAATATCAGGGGGAATGCAGAAGCGGACCGGTCTAGCGAGGGCTCTCGCCCTTGATCCAGAAATCGTAATCTACGATGAACCGACCACAGGACTGGATCCCATTCTGACGGAAATGGTGGATAATCTGATAGTAGAGACACATCGCGCACACAAAGGAACCACCTCAGTCATGGTCTCTCATGATCTTCAGGCGGCCTTTCGGATTGCCGATAACATAGCAATGCTTGATGCAGGCAAAGTGCTCTTATATGGCACGCCAAAAGATTTTTATAAAAGTGATATCGAGCTTGTGAAAAGATTTGTCTCTAAAGGAATGAAGCAGGAATGAATTTTTTGAAGACGGCGGAATTTAAAGTAGGACTTCTTGTTGTGACGGTGGGCTCATTGATTGCCTTTATGTCATTGCAAGTCAGTGATGATCCTAGTTATTTAGGCCGTGCTAAAAAAGCTTGGTTTCTTCTGCCTAATGCCGGTGGTTTGATCAAAGGCTCTGCCGTGCGCTCGGCGGGGATTCCGGTGGGTTCGATTAAAGATATTAAACTTCAAGATGGGCAAGCTCGAATTGATATCTCGATCAAGTCAGATATCTCGATGACAACATCGGCCTCAGTCTTAGTTAAAGCCATGGGCATCCTTGGTGATAAGCATATCGAAGTCATTCCAGGATCGCCGACCGATCCGCCATTGCCCGACGGCGCGCAAATCTTAACTGTGAAGGATTCTGGATCCATTGAAAATTTGGTGGGTCAAGTGGGAGAGATCACGGCCTCTTTAAAAAATGTTTCAGCTGCACTTCAAGAGGCGGTTTTAGATGATGGAACTAAAAAGCATATTTTAGGTCGAATCGTTGTTAATATTGAAAAACTGAGTGGCGACTTGGCCGAAATGACCGCCAGGAATAAAGGCAAACTTAATGATGTCGTGGATCAGGTTCATGATATCACCGGAACTTTAGATGAGCTGGTGAATGATGATTCAGACAATGGTCTTAAGAAATCTTGGAAGCGAGCCTTAGCTCGTGTCGATTCGTCGCTAAAGAATATTGATGATATCACTGGTAAAATCAATCGCGGTGAAGGCACGATTGGAAAGCTTGTCAACGATGAGACAACGGTTGAAGAAATCAATACAGCCGTTCAAGGTGTTAATTCATTATTGGGAACTGCGGATAAGATTCAAACGGCTTTTGATTTTCATGGTGAATATTTAAATTCTATCGGAGCGATGAAGTCCTATATCGGCGTAAAAATTCAACCGGGCTTAGACAGATATTATTATGTGGCTTTAATTGACGATCCAGCTGGCGTCGTTGAGACGACAGATACCACGACAACGGCTGGGGGCAGCTCAAGCTCGATCAGCGAGAAAAAAACGTATCATAACAAAACTAAGCTGACTGTTTTATTTGCTAAAAACTTTTATGACTTTACCCTTCGTGGTGGGCTTATGGAAAATACAGGTGGCATTGGTGCTGATTATTATTTCTATAAAAAGAAATTTAAAGCAAGCCTTGAGGCTTTTAACTTTTCGAAGCTGAATCTTCGTCCTTCATTGCAGTACAATCTTTTCCATGGCATTTATTTAATTGGTGGTATGAACGATTCGTTGAATAAGGACGACTTACGATCCAGTTATTTAGGAGCGGGACTTTTCCTTACCAACGATGATTTAAAACTTCTTTTGTCGAGGTCGCCTTTCTAATGTGGAAAAGAGCGTTGATCAGTGTATCAGATAAAACCGGGCTTCTTGAATTTGTGAAACCCCTAGTGGCCCAGGGACTAGAAATAGTTTCGACCGGTGGCACCGCTGACCATCTAAGAAAAGCAGGCTTGAAAGTCACAGATGTTTCAACTGTCACGGGTTTTCCAGAAATTTTAGACGGCCGAGTAAAAACCTTGCATCCCAAAGTCCATATGGGTCTATTAGGTCGACCAGATGAGCTCACACATGTGAAGGCTCTGAAAGAGTTTTCAGCTGAATTTTTTGATCTGGTGATTGTCAATTTATACCCATTTGAAGAAGCTTTTAAAAAAGGTTATCAAGGCCGCGACCTGATCGAAAAAATTGATGTCGGAGGTCCTACAATGTTGCGATCCGCGGCAAAAAATTTTGAATTTATCACAGTGGTTGTGGATCCGAAAGATTATGGGCTTTTTTCAGAGAATAAAATTCCTAGCCTAGGGCAAAGAAAGTCTCTGGCCGCCAAAGTTTTTGCGCATACGGCAGTTTATGATTCTTTGATTGCTGAGGCCTTAGATCCCCAAATTAAAGATCCTAAAACTTGGTCAGCTCGAGTTGTGCAAAAATTAAGATATGGCGAAAATCCACAGCAAAGCGCCACCTGGTTTGCAATGACGGATTCTTTGCAAGGTTTGCAAACAGCTAAAATTCTTCAGGGCAAGGAGTTATCGTATAATAATTTATTAGATCTAGATGTGGCTCTGACTTTATGTTGTCGGTTCGCGGAACCTGCGGCGGTTGCAGTGAAGCACAATAATCCTTGTGGCGTGGCACAAAGTTTAAAGACCCTCACGGCTGTTCAGAAATGTTTACAGTCAGATCCGATCAGTGTTTTTGGAGCGATTGTTGCGATTAATCGCCCCGTCACCCAGTCGATCGCCGAGGAATTAAATAAAATTTTCCTGGAGTGCGTGATCGCTCCGGAATTTGATTCTGACGCTTTAAAAGTTTTTGAAAAGAAAAAAAATCTTAGAATTTTACAAATAACTGATTTTATGGTGCAGCCCAAAGAAGAAGTTCGCAGTTTGCATGGCGGATTCTTGACCCAAACGCCAGATAGCGGATTTTCTGAAGTCAGCTTGTGGAAATTTATTGGAAAAAAGCCAAGCCCTGCGATGTTGGAAGATTTTCAGTTCGGAGAGAGGGTTTGTTCGGCCTTAAAAAGTAACGCGATTGCCATTGTGGGCGACGGACAAACTTTGGGATTAGGGATGGGTCAAGTCAACCGCGTTGATGCTGTCAAGCAAGCGGTGGAACGATATCATAAATTTCATCCTCAGAAGACTGCTGTTTTGATCAGTGATGCCTTTTTTCCATTCAGTGATTCCATCGACGAAATTGCAAAAGCAGGAATTCATTGGGTGCTTCAGCCGGGTGGATCAATGAAAGATGAAGAAGTATTTAAAAGAGCAGAAGAATTAGGTGTTCATCTTGTGATCACTGGCCACAGGCATTTTCGCCATTAAGACAGGATGTTTATGGCCGATCTAGATAAGAACGAAAAAAATTGGCTGATTAAGTCTTCATCAAAAATTCTGGGGCCATTTTCTGCCATCGAAGTCGCTCAAGGCGTTATTAAAAAAAATATCTCGATTATTGATGAAGCTCGGGTCCCGCAAATGCGCTGGGCCTATATTCGTGAAAACAGTATTTTTTCCGAAGTCGTACAAAGTCTTAGGTATGAACAAAGCACTCATGTTGAAGAGACTGTGACGACGGCTCAAAACACCCAAACTTTGTCTCGCACAGACTGGCAGAACACTGAAATCGGCACGCCGACGCCGCCTTTTTTAAATGTTGATCGAGCTGAAGACGGGCTAGGGAAAATTAAAGACGTCACCCCAGCGATCAATCCCCTACAAAATTCTTTATTGAAGGCGGCAACATCAATACCGTCCTTCGGTACAACAGGTGATCAGCGTGTCAAAAGTCAGCTGGAAATCACATCAAAAAATTATAGCACGATTATTTGGGCCGTCACTTTACTAATCACCATCACAATCAGTTTGGTTATTTTTAAAAAGTTCCGGGGTGAGGGAAAAAGCTACGAAAAAAATATCCGGCAGGCCGTTCACTTCAACCATATTCTTCTTTTTGAAAAAGCAGTCGATTCTTTTCACCGAGCCCAAGAGGCCCGTGAACCCGATCAGGCGACTTCGTTTCAGCTTGTGCTTCCACTTCTCCAAGCTGACCACCACAGCCTGTGGTCTAGAAAAGTGATCGAAACCGAGCTGATCAGGCCAGGATTAACCCGGCAAGAAAACGCAGATGCCCTGCTAGGGATTGGTCTTTCTTATGTGATTGATGGCGATCTAAAAAAGGCTCAAGATTTTTATAATAAAACATTAGCGACCGATCCTGAAAATTATCCCGCCAATATCGATTTAGCTTTTAATTATTTAAAAAAAGGCGACTATGGCTTGGCAGCAAAAATATTCACATCGCTTCAGTCGTCGAATGCTTACCGCCCGTATATTCTTTATGGTGTCGCGGCCCTTGCGGCTGAGTCTCAGAATTACTCTCATAAGGAATTGCAAAAAGAATTGAAAGATTATTTACAAAATGTACAACCCTTAAGGAAAGAAATTGGGCTTATTCTTGCCTTCTTGCAGATGACCGATAAAAATATCGAAGGTTTGAATTCAACAATGGAAACATTGGTTAAAATTCCTCTCCAGGAATCGACCGATTTTGTATTTGATCCAAGGATTGATCGCCGAATCATCGATTGGGATTATTTAGAACATTATTGCCAGCAAATTTTTCAGAATCACGGAGCCTCTGCCTTAGCAAAATCTTTTCGTGCCATGTGCCTCCTGGAAGAAAACCGCGAAGTCGAAGCAAAAAAATGGATTGAAGAAGCTTTGGCTCAGGAGCCGAAGGATACAATCTCAAATCTAGTCCACGTTCATTTTTTAATGAAGACTCGGCATTGGCGAGAGGCCGCCAGTCTTTTAAAGTCACCTATTTTGGAAAAACTGACCGTGGCGCCACTGCTTTTGGGAAAAGTGTGTCAAGATTTAAACGAGACAACTTGTGCTCAAGAAAATTTTAAAAAAGCGTATCAACAAAATTCAGAGGATGTTGTGCGAATTCAATTCTTAGCGCGCACTGGAATGGGTAAAGATAAAGAGCATCTTGCAAAAACTTGGGAGCTTGTAAAAAAAGGTCTTGAATTACAACCTCAGTACAAGCCTTTGATTGAGTTAAGAGATCAACTGGAGAATGAATGAAGAGCCTTATCACAATCGTTCTTAGTTTGATTTTGATGGCCTGTGAAAAATATCCAGCAGAAAATCATGCCACCGCAGAAAAAATCACCGTCGATGAAAAGCCAGATGATTTTAAAGTTCCCGTTCAAATGTGGGATGACGTTGAAACTGATCCTGTTGGTCTAGGGGAAAAGAAAATTGAACCGACGGAAGATGAAAATGGTATGAATCGGAATACAATTTTATTTTCGCCACTGACAGTCATTTTAAAAGAACATAATTCTGATGTCCTGTCGCACTCGGAAATTCGTATCGAACTTCCACGCGGTGGAGGAAAGATCGACCTCTCTAAATATAGAGGCGATCGACCCGGCAGTTTTTTTGTTCAATTTGAATGGCCAGAATGGACCGAGCCCGGAGATTTGCGAAGTTTCTATATCAGTCAAGCCCGCAAAAGAAAACTGGATGGTGAAATTTATGGCGTGGGTTGTAACAAGTATCTAGAGATCACAAGTCTGATCAATAAATCAAATGAGAAAACAGGATTGAAATTCAACACAACTCGAGATCGTCACATCACGGCCTTAGGCGGACATTTTGTTTTTTCAAATAAAAAGGGTCGTCAGATTTTTCTGACCCAAGTCACTTTTACTGATTCAAAAAATCCAGCCCTTTTTTGTGAAGATTCGAAGCCTTTATGATTGAATTTCTAAAAACCTATAAAAATTATGACCCTGCGGCAAAGTCGATCATGGAAATTGCGATCCTGTACCCTGGTCCCAAAGCGATTTTATTTCATCGAATAGCTCATGGCTTTTATGGATTAAAACTATTTTTTCTGGCCAGATTATTTGCAGAAATATCCAGATGGATGACGGGTATTGAAATTCATCCTGGCGCGCAATTGGGCGCGCGCTTAGTGATCGATCATGGCATTGGTGTTGTGATCGGTGAAACCGCAGTGATCGGCGATGACTGCATTATTTTTCACGGAGTGACTTTAGGTGGAATGAAATTCGATCCAATCAAACGCCATCCGACAGTCGGGAATAAAGTTTTGATTGGCACCGGAGCTAAAATTTTAGGTCCCATCACCATCGGCGAGGGCGCAAAAATTGGCGCTAACGCCGTCGTGACAAAGGACGTGCCTCCAGGAGCAATGGCGGTCGCCCCCTTAAGTGAAATCCGCCTTAAACATTAAATCTAAAAAACAAAATATCGCCGTCTTTAACGGTGTAGTCTTTTCCTTCAGAGCGATATTTTCCTGCTTCTTTAACAGCAGCTTCACTGCCTAATTTAAAAAGATCTTCACTGTGATAAGTTTCTGCGCGGATAAATCCTTTTTCAAAATCAGTGTGAATCACACCGGCGGCTTGCGGAGCTTTTGTTCCTGCTTTGATCGTCCATGCGCGAACTTCTTTTACTCCAGCCGTGAAATAAGTGTGCAGCCCCAGCAAACTGTAAGCTTCACGGATCAGTCGAGATAAGCCAGGTTCCGTCGCATTCATGCTGGCTAAAAACTCTTGCCGTTCTTCTAAGGGAAGCTGCGCAATTTCTGCTTCCATCGCAGAACAAATAATAATAGCTAAGTTGCCTTCTTCTTTGGCACGCTTTTCAACCGAGCGAACCCAGTCATTACCTCCAACGGCAAAATCGATGTCAGAGACATTGCAAACATACAAAACTGGCTTGGTTGTGAGCAAATGCAGCTCTTTCATAAAAGGAGCTTCGTTTTCATCACACTGAACAGATCTAGCGGGTAGCCCTGCACTTAAAGCCTTGTGCGCTTTTTCGGTCACTTCAAATTCAGTTTTTAATTTTTTATCTGTGGTTGTGCGCGCTAATTTTTCAATCCGTTTTAATTTTTTTTCAACTGAATCCAGGTCGGCCAGCATCAATTCTGTATTGATGATTTCCATGTCGCGCAAAGGATCAATCGAACCTGCCACGTGAATAATATTGGGATCGTCAAAACAGCGAACCACATGCACGATCGCATCTGTTTGCCGAATATGACTTAAAAACTGATTTCCCAAGCCTTCGCCTTGGCTGGCGCCTTTGACGATGCCAGCGATATCAACAAACTCCATCGCTGTTGGAATCACACTTTGAGGTTTTACAAATTTTGTAATTTGATCTAGGCGTGGATCAGGGATCGTCACGACACCAATATTTGGATCGATGGTACAGAAAGGGTAGTTGGCCGCTTCGGCTTTGGCCGACGTCAAAGCATTAAACAAGGTGCTTTTTCCAACATTGGGTAATCCCACAATTCCAACCTGTAATGCCATCTGTAACTCCTATGTATTAATCCTAATTATTAAATCTTGTCGCCGCGATTTCAAAACCCTCGGTCAGTAAAGTCTCGACGGCATCGACGGTTTTTTCAAGCATCGCTGGTAATGCGGTCAGCTCTTCATCATTAAAACTTTGCAAAACATAATCAGCTACATTCATTTTTGGATTCAGCGGTCGACCGACGCCAATTTTTATTCGGTAGTAATCGGCCGATGCTAATTTCTCACTGATATCGCGAATTCCATTATGGCCGCCATGGCCCCGATTTTTTTGAATTTTAAATCCACCAAAAGGCTGGTCAATATCATCATGGATCACAATTAAATTTTCGATGGGTATTTTATAAAAGGCCAAGGCCGCTTGCACGGCTTCGCCAGAGCGATTCATAAAACTTAAAGGTCTGATGGTCATGACCTCTTCGTCTTCCCACATAAACTTAGAGGTCGAAGATTTAAACTCA
The DNA here is from genome assembly GCA_043779385.1 of Pseudobdellovibrionaceae bacterium. Lineage (GTDB taxonomy): Bacteria > Bdellovibrionota > Bdellovibrionia > Bdellovibrionales > Bdellovibrionaceae > JAYWDA01. The sequence goes on along the minus strand of JAYWEU010000119.1, from coordinate 15,871 downwards.
GTTTTTGTTGGCGGCTGGCTGCAGGATTTCAGCAAAAATTCGATAGCCATAAAGCCAACATTATGACGTGTGAGTGTGTACTCGTTGCCTGGGTTTCCTAATCCTGCAATTAACCAAGCCATGAAAACAAAGCCCCTTAAATAAAAAGAGCGGTTGGTGGCCGCTCTTTGTAAAGACCAGAATAAGATGATTAAATTATTTTTTAGCTGCTGCCGGAGCTTTTGCCCCTGCCGCTGGAGCTGCTGCTTTTGCCCCCGCGGCTGCTGCCGCTGGAGCTGCTGCCCCCGCTGCTGGAGCTGCTGCCCCCGCCGCTGCATCGACAGTTGGAGCGACAACTGCTTCTTCCTCTTGAAGGTTAACAACCGCAATTGTTAATTCAGAGCCCGAGATCAATTTGTATTTTTCAGGAATCACTAAGTCAGAAACGTGCAAAGCGTCGCCGACACCTAAGTTAGAAACATCCATCGTGAAAAACTCGGGAATGTCGCCTGGCAAGCATTCAATCTCAATTTGACGATTGACGACGTTCAGTAAGCCGCCTTCAGCCAAACCAACGGGCTTACCTTCTAATTTAATTTCGATGTTAACACGAACTGATTTTTTCATATCTAAAGCAAAGAAATCAACATGCACAGGGCGACGAGTGAGTGGATGAACATCCACAAACTTGATCAAAACCACTTTGCCGTTGGCATTTTTATCAGTGCTTTTTAAGTTGAAAAGAGCATTTTCATAATTTCGAGTGTTGTAACGAACAACATCACCTTCGTTAACGAAAATATTTGCGTTGTCAGTCGATCCATAAACAACAGCCGGAACTTTTCTGTCGACGCGTAAAGCGCGAGAGAAATGTTTGCCAGTTTGGCGGGGTTCTACAGTCAGTTCGAGTCTTTGTTTCATGGATGTCCTCTTCCTCTTTTGGTTCTGTCTTTAATCGAATAAAGAGCTGACCGAATTGTTGCCGTGGATTCTTTTGATCGCTTCTGCCAGCATCGGAGCAACAGAAACGACTTCAATTTTTCCACAATTTTGCGCCGCTTCTGACAAGGGAATCGAGTCAGTCACCCACAATTTCTCAATTCGGCTTTCAGTCAGTCGACTGACAGCCGGACCAGATAAAACAGGGTGGGTTGCAACAGCGAACACCCTTTTTGCACCATTCTTAAGGAGGCTGTCAACTGCTTGTGTAAGGGTCCCGGCTGTATCAATCATATCATCGATAATCACGGCGGTTTTCCCTGTAACATCTCCAATAAGATGAAGCGCTTTGGCCTCATTCGGGCCCGTTCGGCGTTTATCGATGATAGCAATGGAGGCTTCAATTCTTTTTGCAAAAGCCCGACACCGTTCAACGCCGCCCGCGTCAGGACTCACCGCGACAAATTCTTCACCGAAGCCAAAGCTGTCCCGCCAAGCCCGCGCTAAAGTAGGAATGGCAAATAAATGGTCCACCGGAACATTAAAAAAACCTTGAATTTGGGCGGCATGAAGATCCACCGCAACGACTCGCTGGGCTCCTGCGGTTGTTAAAAGGTCGGCCATGCATTTTGCAGAAATAGGGGCGCGAGGGGCGACTTTTCGATCTTGGCGGGCATATCCATAATAAGGAATCACAGCCGTGATCTGCTTGGCCGAAGCTCTGCGAAGAGCGTCCAACATGATAAAAAATTCCATATAGTTCTGATTGACCGGGGGGCAGGTGCTTTGAATCACAAAGACATGCTGACCGCGAACGCTCTCATGGATTTCACACTGGATTTCTCCGTCGGCGAAACTAGAGACTGAGCAATGACCCAGTTCAACGCCGGCGGCGGTCGCAACTTTTTGAGCCAAGTGGGGATTTGAATTCCCAGAAAATATCTTAAGACCGTTCATAGAATCTTCCCTGGTAGAGAGTTGCCAGAAGCTAACAAGGGCTTAGATTGATGTCAAAAATTAGATGGATTTTAGTTTTTCTAGGAACATTCTTAACGCTTGCGATCTTTGACTATTCTGATTTTTAAAAGCCGCGCCTAATTCAGCCAAAGTTTTAGTTTGTCCTTCGGGGATAAAAACGGGGTCATAGCCAAAACCTAAATTCCCCGCGGGCAGCTTCGAAATTTGCCCCTTTAAATCGCCTTCAAAAACCCATTCTTCGCCTTCGGGGGTAAAAATCACCATGGCGCAATGGAATTTGGCATTTCGGTTAGCAATCTGTTTGATCGCCATCATTTTAAGCAATTTCGAGATATTTTCAGAATCACTGGCTTTCGGTCCCGCATACCTGGCCGAATGAATTCCAGGCAGACCGTTCATTCCTTCAACTTCTAAGCCAGAGTCTTCGCCGATCACCCACTGCGTATTTTTAACGGACCTTAGGGTTTTTGCTTTGATACGAGCATTGTCTAAAAAAGTTTTCCCATCTTCAGGGCGCGCTGAAAAAGTGCGCAGTTCGCCTTGGTGATGAAGTTGCAAATCAGGAAGTGATTTTAGAATCATTTCCATCTCTTGCAATTTGCCTTTATTGCCCGTTGCGACCCAAACTTCCAATTAAAATCTCCCGGGAATCAGCCTTTTAAAGGATGCTCTGGTTTCGTGTAAACTGGTATTTTAAAAAAATGTCCTATGGCTTCGCTTTGAATTTTAAATAATTGTTCAATGCCTTGGCGAGCGACACCTAACATTCCCATCAGTTGTTCTTGGCTGAAGGGTTGGTCTTCAGCGGTGCCTTGAATTTCGACAAATTTTCCGGTGTCAGTCATGACAAAATTCATATCCGTACTAATGGAAGAATCTTCTTCGTAATCTAAATCTAACAACACGTTGGTGCCTAAAGTGCCTTGCAGACCCGCGCTGATCGCTGCCACATAATGAGTTAATGGATTTGATTTAATTTCGCTGACCGCAAGCAACTTTTCTAAAGCCAGCGCCATAGCGACAAAACCGCCTGTGACGGCGGCTGTGCGTGTGCCGCCATCTGCATTGATCACATCACAATCAATCATAATTTGTTTATCAGGCATGGCTTTTAAATTCACCGCAGCTCGTAAAGAGCGACTGATTAAGCGCGAGATTTCTTGAGTGCGTCCACTGGACATGGCTTTTTCGCGTTTGATCCGTTGATGCGTAGATCTTGGCAGCATGCCATATTCCGCAGTGATCCAACCTTCGCCGGAACCCATCAACCAAGGCGGCGCTTTAGGCTCATAGGAAGCCGTGCAGAGAACTCGAGTTTTACCAAATTCGACCAGGGCACTGCCCTCGGCATTTTCGGAGATATTGGGTGTGATTTTAATTGGTCTTAATTGATAATTCGGACGTCCATCAGCTCGCATAAATCCCCGCTTTAAAATGAATCTATAAGCTGGACTGAGTCGGGTCAATCATAGGGACGAAAGAGTTTCTGATTCTGCATCAAGATATTTTAAAATGCCTTGATGAATAATGTGGGCGATTTCAGTTTGATAATGCAGGTCTTTTAAAAGCAGGCTTTCTTGCGGATGGCTTAAAAACCCGATCTCAATCAAAACAGAAGGAATGCGACCCTGTGAGATCACGTAAAAAGGCGCCTGTTTAATACTGACCAAGGATTTGGGGCGGGAGTTCTGCCAAGATTTTTTTAAAAGCTCACTGAGCTCAAGACTTTTAAAAAACTTATTTTGGCGCTGAAGGTCTTCGATGATGGCGGCGACGTCCTTCGCTTTAGAAAGAGAATCATCCTCATGAAAATCTTTCGAGGCTACGATCTGACTTTCTTGATGCGCCAGAAATAAAGAGTCTTCGTCATTAGGGAGGGGGTTTTGAACATAGAACTCAACCCCACGGGCGCGACGATCAACCGAGGCGTTGGCGTGCATACTAACAATTAAATCGGCCTGCAAAATTTCGGCTTTGTGAACACGCTCTTGCAGCGTCAAAGTTCGATCTTCATCCCGAGTCATTTGAATTCGAAAGCGAGTGTCATTTTCAAAAAGCCGTTTTAGTTTTTGGCTGACCGATAAAACAAGATCGGCTTCTTTGACGCCTGCGTAAACAGCCCCGTGATCGGCGCCGCCGTGACCGGGGTCAATCATCAAAGTCCAAGTGATCGCTTGTGCGGCCGAAGATAAAAACAATGTAACAATAAAAATTTGAAGTCGGTGCATCACTCTATTCTGAGGCATTTCTTTGGAGTTTGAAATTGGGGTTTAAAAAACTAGATGAAAGAAAGAAAAAAACAGCGACCAGGGTTCGGGGGGGAGGGGCCTGGCCGCCATGGGGGGTTGCAGATAGATATTGCAACGAAGGGGCCAGCCTTTGGCATCGTGTTCTGCATTTTAATGGATCTGAGCCTGACGAGGATCTTGACAGTGACAACCTTGGGCGGCCAAAGCCTTTAAAAAAACCGGACTGGGCCTTTGGGTCTGATCTTTCGAATATGGGTTAACTTAGGGAAATCCTTCATTTAATCTGACAGTCATCATTGAAATATTTAAGGAGATGGTTATGGGGAAAAGTTCGATCAATGTTATCATTCTTGCTGGTTTGTTATCTTTGGGAGCTCCCATCGCAAAGGCTCAAGTTGAAAATTCTCAAATTGAGGCTGAAGAAGCCACCGCCGATTCAGAGGCCGCAAAATCCGAAGCCACCGACGTGAAGCGAAAAGTTGACGATGAAAAACGCCGCCGTGACGTGGCTTCGAATGGCGCCAAATCTTCGGCCGCAAAAGCACGCGCTATGGAAGCTCAAGCTAAAAAAGAAGTTGCTGAAGGCGAGCGCGATATCGCCCGCTTAAAACTGGAAACGGCAGAGTTTGAAAGAAATCAAAAGGTGGCTGAAAAGGAATACGCCGAAGCTCAGGAAAAAATCCGAGCGGCCCAAGAGAAAATAAAAAAGGCCAGTGAGATCCGAAAAGTCGGCGATGAGAAAAGATCTGCGGCAGAAAAAGCCATGAAACAAGCGCAAGATGAAATGAGAAAAACTGAGAATCAGCAAAAGGAAGCCGAAGAGGCTGGCAAAAAAGCCATGAGTGATTCTGATAAAGCAAAGCTGGACGAGCGCCAAGCCGAACAAAAATTAGCCCAAACCAAGCTAGCCGCACAAAAAGCCATCGCCCAGGCGAAAGCGGAGGAAAGCAAAGCTCGACAAGAAAAAACCCGCACCGAAGCTGAAATGAAGAAAAATGATGCTGAAATGGAAAAAATCAAACAGCAGCAAGAGCAGTCGGTCGCAGTGGCCAAAAAAGCGGATGAAGAAAGAAAAAAATCAGACGGTGAGCTGAAAGACCTAGAAAAAAATGTCGAAAATGAAAGAAAAAAACTTTCTCACATGAAAGAAGATGAAGAAAAAGCCCGATCAGCGGCGCAAAATTCGAAAAAAGAACTTGAGAAAAATCGCATCGTTTTATTAAAAGAAAAGGCACAAGCTGAACTGGATGCTTCAAAGCTTAAAAAAGCCATCGAAGATTTTGATTCATCAGCAAAAAAAGATGAAGAAGAAGTAAAGCGTTTATATGAAGAGGGCGCTAAGGCAAAGACCGAAAAAGAACGCGTTCAAAAATTGATCGATCAAGCCAAGTCTGCGGCCGCAGATTCAAAAATTAAGCGAGAAACAGCCCAAGCTGAATATGAAACAGAAAAAGCTAATTTAGAGACTGAAAAGATCAAAGCCCAAAGCTTAGGAATTAATGTCGCAAAGGTCGAAGCTTCTGAGCCCGTTGCTAAGAAAAAATCTTCGAAGAAAAAATGATGTTCCAAAACCCCTTTGCTCGCAAACCTTGGGCTCTGCATAACCCTTTAAAGTCATGGACTTTAAAGGGGCTCTCCCTTGATGAGTTAAAGCTTGTGGCGGGCACTTTAACCGACACAGAACTGCAACTTTGCTTAGTTTTGAAAAAGGGTTGGAGCGACTGGAAAAGGTTTTGTAAAATGGAGGGTTTTGAGACCGCTCAGCCACCAGTCATTATCGACGATTTGCCGCCAATTCCGACGGAAGCTTTTCAGTCCGAAGAAGTGATCACGCAAGTTAAAATTGTAGGCCAAGAGCCCGAGCGATTAAGAAAAGATCGCCGACACGGACGCCATGATGTTTGTGTGCCCGTTGAAATCATTCAAAACAATCAAACATTTCGCACAGAAACGTTAGATATTTCCCTGAGTGGTGTGCGATTTAAAGACCCTATTCCAGACTGGGTTGCAGGCTATTTCACTGTTCTGTTTAGAAAGCCCGAGATGTCATTTGAAATCACTTGCGCTCTTGTTGAAGATCAAAAAGAAATGAAGAATTGCGCTGAGGTTTTTGATACCAATGACGAAGAGAGCGGCCTTAAGACCTATCTCGACTGGGTTAAATCTTTAGAATAAATTGTCTGCGTAGGAAATGCGAACTCGACATTTAAGCGTTGAGCGATCTGCCAAATTTCCAAATTCACTTTTTCCGTGACCTTGAGCTCGGTCTCTTGCTCGGCGGTTAAAATATGAAAGTTCACCATGATATCAAGAGCTGAAGCGCTCAAGTTTGTGAAATAAACTTGAACAGTTTGTGGCATGATCTGTGGATCATTTTTTAAAAAGAACTCTAGGGTGCTACAAAATTCCTGAATTTTTGCGGGGGTTGTGTCGTAAGTTAATCCCAAAGTCCGAACCACGCGGCGGGCGGGGCGCGCCCCTAAATTATCAATCTTTTCTTTTGCCACGACGGCATTCGGTAAGGACACAAGTGAATTATAGGGCGTACGCACTTGCGTGGACCTGAAGCCAATCGCTTCGACGATGCCTTCCGTGTCAGTGATTTTAATTTGATCACCCACTTTAAAAGGCGAATCAAAAAAGATGGTGATCGAACCAAAAAGATTAGCAAAAGTATCTTGTGCGGCCAAAGCCAAAGCTAAGCCTCCCAGTCCGAAACCCGCTAAAATGGAGGCGACATTGACGCCCTGGTTTTGTAAGAAAACTAAAATTCCTAAAACGATAATAACAAGTTTTAAAGCCTTTGTTGCAAAGGGCACGAGCTGATCATCAAAAGTTGTTTCAGTTCGTCTTGACCAATCAATTAACAGCAAACCCAAAGCATCAATCATCATCATCAATAAAATAATTAAATAAAGAGCCAGCCAAAGATGCGCGAAGGTCATGAAATATTTTTTTAAACCTTCTGGCAATTGCAAAGCATCCAGGGAAACAATCCAAACAAAAGCAACGGCAACTCCAGAAAGTGGTTGCTGGATGGGAAGTCCCAAAAAGTGACCGAAAAATCGAGTTTGTCCGTGGCTTTGAAGTTGCGGCCAATTTTTAGCAAGATCTTTCAGTTTGAGAAGAAAAGATCGAATGACCGGTCGCAAGGCCCAGCCGGCCAGCATTACAGAAAATAAGATGATCCATTTCCAATTGGGCATGATGAAATAGGTTTGCTCTAAGGCGTCCATTTTTCTCCGTAAAGGCTAGCCAACGTGCACGCCTGTCATTAAAAGGTATAAAATAATTCCGCCCAGTAAAATGCGGTAATAGCCATAAGCACGGAAGCCATATTTTTTTAAAAGAGAGATAAAAAACCGAATCGCAAATAAAGCCACAACGAAAGAAATGGCGCTTGCGACAATTAAAAGCAGGGCCGCATTGTCAGGCATCGTCGGGGCCTCTTTCCACATTTTAAAAGTCTTATAAAGACTGGCGGCCCCCAATGTCGGTACACCCAGCATAAATGAAAACTCAGCGGATTCTTTGCGGGACATCCCTAAGCCCATGCCTCCGACGATGGTGGCGGCGGATCTTGAAACTCCGGGAACCATGGCGATGGATTGAATCACCCCCATGCTTAAACACTGTTTGACGGAAAGCGATTCTGCACTAAGTCCTTGCCTGTCGTCTGAAAAAATTCGATCACTCAAAATAAGGACAACACCGCCAAGAGCAAGGGCCCACGCTACGACATAGGGACTTCCTAAAAGTTGGTCGACCTGATGGCGCAGTAAAAAGCCAATCACTCCGGTGGGAATAAAAGCCAGCATGATATTCTTTAAAAGTTTTCGTGAAAATAAGAAACGGCGCCAATACAAAATCACGACGGATAAAATAGCTCCAAACTGAATAATAACTTCAAAGTTTTTTACAAAATCTAGTTTCTCAAGTCCCATCCATGTCGAGGCTAAGACCATGTGCCCTGTTGATGAGATTGGTAAATACTCAGTAATACCTTCGATGATAGCTAATATAACGGCTTCTAATAGTGTCATGATAAGAACTATTGTTTTTTCCTTACGGGAAATTAGCAAGCAGGTTCGAATATTATTTGGTCGATTGTGTCATAAAGATTTATCTATTCTTTAGGAACTTTATCGTCCTATGATTTCAGCACTACGGAGGGTTCAATGAATAAAATGTTAATCTTAGGGGCGCTACTGATGGCTTCCCAAGCGTTCGCGGGCGAATACTTGGTGAAGTACAGGAATGCGTCGGTTTTAAAGTCTTTGTCTTCACAGTCTCTAGAGAAATCGCAGTTTCGTATCACCGGACAACATGAAGTTGGAAGTTATGTGAAAATCGATATTGCGCCGGCCAATGAAACACGGGTTTTGGTCAGTTTGATCACTCGTCCAGATATTGAATATGTGGTTCCTAATGCAAAAATGCATGCTTTTACGAATCCGATTCAAGTCACTCAATTGCGGGATCAATGGGCGATCACAAAAGTTCAAGCTGAAAAGGCTTGGCAGCGTGCGGGCAATAAAGGGCATCGAAATATCACAGTGGCTGTGATCGATACGGGTGTTGATTACAATCATCCTAATTTGGTGCAGAACATGGTGCCCGGTTACAATTTCAAAAATAATAATAATGATCCAATGGATATCACGGGAGCTCAAAATCCTGGGCATGGAACTCATTGTGCTGGTGTTATTGGTGGAACAGGATTGGTTGACGGGGGAATTGTTGGCCTCAGCCCAGAAGTTTCAATTATGCCAGTTCGATTTTTAGGCGAAGACGGCTCTGGAGATCTTGATACAGCTGTGAAGGCGATTGATTATGCCATTGAAAAGAATGTGCAAGTGATCTCAGCCAGTTGGGGAGCGGCCGTTCCTCGCGCTCAAGCGGGTCCCTTATTAGAAGCCATTAAGCGGGCCGATGATAAAGGCGTGATTTTTGTCGCCGCCGCCGCGAACGACGGAAAAAATAATGATTCAACAGAAGTATTTCCTGCGAATTCTGGGTTGCCAAATACCATCACGGTCGCTGCTTCTGGGATGAGTGATTCAAAGCCTAGCTGGAGCAACTTCGGGAAAGCCACTGTGCACGTGTCTTCGCCAGGGGAAGATATTATGTCGACCTTACCAGGCAACAAGTACGGAAATCTTTCTGGAACTTCAATGGCCACGCCCCTTGTCGCTGGAATGGTGGCTTTCCTGAAATCTCAGGATACAAGCCTAACAGGAGCACAACTTCGTGCACTTTTACAAACGACCGGAGCTAAGGTTTCCATTGAGACTGCTTGTAACTGTCGCGTTGATGCTTTCGCGGCTGTGGACCACTTGTTAAATAAAAAAATGTGGTTGGTACCAGCCGCAGCAACGATGGATGAAAACACATCGATGAATCTGTCCGTCATGAATGGCACGGCGCCATTTACAATGACAAGTTCAAATCCCGGCATTCTTTCAATCGATAATACAGGCGCGATCAAAGCGGTTTCGAAAGGAACTGTTGTCATCACCGTGAAAGATGCGGCTGGCTCGACGGTGAACAGCTTGGATTATAATGTTGGTAAATCAACCCCTCCAGACAATGGTGGTGGCGGCGGCGGTGCTCCGGGCGCACCTGGGGCTCCGGGACAATGTCCTCTTGATCCACAAATTTGTCAGATTGCGTGCACCGTGATGCCGACTCTGCCGTTTTGTAAAACTCCTTAATTTTAAGGTTTTGAAAATAAATTTAATTTACGGGCCCTTATCAGGCCCGTATTTTTTTAAGAGGCTTTGGGTGGATCTTTTATGTTGAATCTTATTTTTCTTCTGCTTTTTTCGGGCCCTGTTTTTTCGGCCATGAACTGCGATTCGGTGAAGCCCTTTCGAGCTTTTAAGAAGGGACAAAGTTTTAAAATTGAAGCCACCCAGCTTCTTTGGAAAAAAACAGAATCCGGATTGGCCGAAGAGTCCTTAGAGATTTGCCGAATAGAAGGCAAGATTGAAGCTTTTGATATTCGCGGCCGCGAAGAGGAAGCCTTAGCGTGTTTAAAGCCTGATAAGGGAACCGTCTACTCCTGCGAAACAACTCTTTCAGGGAAGCCGGCAAAAATTTATTTTATTCCCTCAATTTGGGTGCGCGATTGGAATTCTAAAAAAGCGCGAGAGTACCGATTTCATGCTCTGGTGAAAAGTGACACGAAGGCAGATCTTTACCTGGATGTTTTCGCGCGGACGATTTCTTATAATATTAAAGCTGCTGATATTGTAACGGAAGGGGCGATTAAAAGCGGTCCCCTAAGTCAACTTGAAGGTTATTTTGTTCGCGCCCAATTTCAGAAATAAAATTATTTATTAAAAAAGATCGGAGTGCCCTGGGGTGGAGCGATGATTTCGTCCTCAGCCATGGCTATTTTGCCCTGTAGAATTGTGTAGATCGGCCAGCCGGTCACGCTCATGCCATCAAAGGGCGTCCAGCCGCAGCGACTGGCAATCCATTTATTTTCGATCGTTTTCTTTTTATTTAAATCGACGACTGTGAAATCAGCATCAAAGCCAACTTGAATGCGACCTTTGTTTTTAATATCGAAAATTTTTCTTGGGTTTTCTGAGGTCATTTCAACAAATCTTTCTAAACTCATGCGGCCTTCATGAACGTGGTTTAGCATCACTGGAACAAGGGTCTGCACGCCAGGTGTTCCAGACGGGCTTTGTGGATAGGGACGATCTTTTTCTTCCCGGGTGTGGGGGGCGTGATCGGACCCGATGATGTCCGCTGTCCCATTTGCAATCGCCGCCCACAACGCATCTCGGTGGCGTTTTTCGCGAATAGGTGGATTCTGTTGAGCATAAGTTCCTAACTTATCGTAACAATCTGGCGCCCAAAAGGTCAGATGATTTGGTAGAACCTCAACCGAGGCAATGTCTTTTTCATTTTTTAAAATATCCATCTCTTCTGCGGTTGAAATATGCAAGACGTGAACTTTGTGATTGTGTTTGCGGGCCAGATGCAAAAGTCTTTTTGTCGACGAGACCGCAGTTTCTACATCGCGCCAGATGGGGTGCTGATGAACGTCGTGGTGCTGTTGCGATAACTCTTTGCGGGCTTTTAGCCGCATTTCGTCTTCAGAATGGACGATGATTCGACGATTTGTGTGAGTCAGAACTTTTTCCAGCAAAGCATCGGACTCAATTAATAAAGTGCCCGTCGAGCTTCCCATAAATACCTTCACACCAGGGCAGTGGGGATGATTTTCTAAGCCGGTCAGTTCCGATGTATTGTCGTCGGCAGCCCCCGCATAAAATGCGTAGTTGGTGTAGGCGCGCCCTTCGGCACGATGAATTTTTTCTTCTAAATTTTCCAAATGAATGGTTGGCGGTAATGTATTTGGCATTTCAAAAATACTAGTCACGCCACCAAGTAAGGCGGCTTTTGTGCCGGTTTCAAAATCTTCTTTTTGGGTCAGTCCAGGTTCGCGAAAGTGAACTTGGGAATCAATCACACCCGGCAAAACAGTCAATCCTTTCAGCGAAATTTCCTTCGTCGCCGAAGCTGAAATCTGGGGAGCAATTTCTGTAATCACTCCTGTTGAAATAGCGATATCGCAAATTTGCCTTTGAATTTTCCCTTGATGATAAATTAGAGCTTCGCCTTGTCGTAAAATAAGATCATAGTTTTTCATAACAGCAGCCTAGCACAATCACCGCCCTTGGTCCAGCCAGGACAAGCCTGAATATTGGCTGTCAACTTGACGAAAATAAGCCTCTCACCGACAATAAAAGTCTGTGAATATTCATACTTTTCTTAATTACTGGTCAGATCACAATGACATGATCATCAAAGTGCTGATGGCTTTAGTGCTTTTAATTGTGATTTTTTTGACGTTTCGTTTGTTGTTCGGTGCTGATGCTCCTGTCAGCAGTGCGGCTCCGACTCTTGATACAGCCCAGTTGGAAAAAACATTGCAAAAAATTTTAGACGCTCAGGCAAAGGCTCCGGTCTTGGCTGTTCCTGTCCAAGGGCCAACTTCGACGGGCGATGAGGCCTTAATATCAGCGGGTGCGTCATCGGCTGGGACTATGGCCGAGCTTGAAAAATTAAAAAAAGATCTTCTAGAAAAAGAAAAAGTTTTAATACAATTCCGTCAAGAAGCCGCCAAAGCAGCTGCGGCGGCAAAGGCAGCCCCCGCGACAGTGGCTCCGGAATCTGCCGCTAAGTTTGAAACAAAAATCAAAGATCTTGAAGCTCGTCTGGCGGAATACGAAATCATCAGTGAAGACATTGCCGATCTTTCTTTTTACAAGGAAGAAAATATTCGATTGCAAAATGAATTAACTTCGCAAAAGTCAGGCGGAGGGACCTCCCTCGCAGCTCCTGACTCTTCAAGCGCGTCGTTAACCGTCGCCCCAACCCCCACCGATGCGGGCACGGTGCGAACGATGGGATCGGCGGGGTCCACAGGGGTCCCAAATTTAACGGCAGAGCCCAAAGCCATTGTGGGAGTTTCGCCGGCAGATGATGATTTGATGAAAGAGTTTGAAAAAGCCATCCAAGATCAAAAAGTGACAGAGGCAAAACCCAAAGAAGACACTTCTGACTCTGTTGAAAACAGTCAGCTGATGAATCAATTCGAAAATTTTGTGAAAAAGAGTTAAAAGTTGAAATCAAAACTGAGTCTTTTGCTATTGATACAAATTTTAGGAGCCTCTTCATGGGCCGCGATTCCTCCACAGTCGGACAAAGCCTATGAAATTTTACAGCTGCCACCAGAAAATCAAAAAAGTTTAATCGATAAAAGCCCAGATCATTTGTACCGCGATTTTGTCCAGCTCGCCTTTAATGAAAAAACAAGTATGAAAATGCGTTGGAAAGCCTTGATGGCGGCCGCGCAAATCAGAAAAGAAAAATCCACGGTCGATCTTGTGAAAGCATCCACAGACTCGCAATGGTTTATGAAATGTGCGGCCATGACTGCCTTGGCTGAATATAATCCCGCTGAGTCCGAGCGTGTGGCAAAAAATTTATTAAAAGACAAAGCCTTGGTTGTTAGATCCGCGGCTGTGGATATTTTAAGCCAAATTCCGTCACCAGAAATTAGGGACCTTTTTTGGGAAGAACTTCATCAAAAATATAATTTTAAAAATAAACAATCCTTATGGATTCGTCCGCAAATGCTGACGGCTTTAGCTCAGAAGCCGAAGGATCAAGAGACACCGATGTTTTCCAGAATGCTAAAAGAGCCCGAGTTGCAGATGCAATTGATCGCGGTTCAAGGGCTTCAAAAGCTGACGGGAATGAAGCTGGGCGACGCTCGAACAACGCCTGTCGCCTTGGTTCAACTTTGGCAGAACTACTACAAATAATTTTGACAAGGAAAGCTTTGCCGTCCGAAATGGATCAAATTTATTGGGGAACTTTTTTAAGGGCTTCAAAAATAACAAGCTCGCGCTCAATGCGGTAGAATAAAACCTTTTCTTCAAGTCCATCAGAATAAACAGACTCAGGTTCAGAAAAGAAATCCCGCAAGACTTCGATTTTTTTATCAATCGTCAGTCGCGTCGACTCGCGGCCTTCTGTGCGACCCTTTGCAAAATTAAGAATCAGTTTATAGCGAAGACCGGCCGACGGTTGTTTGCTTTTTTCGGGCGGTAGGAAGCCATCAAGGCCTTTAATAAATTCAGTTTCAATATGACCAGCATCAGGATTTTCATTCGCAATAGGGTACTTAAGGACCGCATGGGAGGCCCGCCAAACACGATCGAAAGGCGCAAAATAAATTCTTTGCATTGTCGATGGTTTAGAACCGGTCTTGGCCTCAGGAGCTGACTCCATAAGAGTACAGCCCGTGATCGTCATCAGGAAAAAAAGTAAGAATAAATTAAAAGTCGATGGAGCTGCGTGTGACATGTGTTGTTTTCTGAATCATATCAGGCCCCAGATCAGCGGCGCTGTCAACTCCACCGAAAAAAGATGCTTCCCATCGCCATTGCGGGGTGGCCGTCGCAGACAGGGGTTGTTGCGGAAGATTGATTTGCGAAGCCCATCCGGGCGCATAAATTTCCCACCGATTTAAAGGAATTTTTGTCGTGCTTTTTCCGACAGCCACTTCTTGCAGTTCAGATAAAACTAAATATGTGGCGTAGGGTTGAATCAGAGCCACCCCTTGAGGCGGCTCTAAAAATAATTCTTGGCCTTGCACGCGAGGGTTGCCCACCAAATTCAAAAACTGCCCGGCGGTTTTATCACTGGCCGCAGTGTAAATGACGCTTAATCTGTCGCGGCTGTTGGTGGTGTCCGTCACTGAATTAAAATCGCTCTGTTTTTGCAAAACCTTCAGAACATAAGACTGAGTCGGATCCAAGGCTTTCAAATTCATGGCTTGGCCGACGGGAAGTTTTTTAACATCGGTTGGAATTAAAATGCCGTTCATATCCTGAGCAACAACGCCCAGAACAACTTCATCCGAACCATGAGTCGGAGCCATCACTGAAATACTTTTTTGAAACTGAAGCTGAGATAAATCTAAATTTAAACTTAATGCCGAGCTGCTCACAGTGACATCTTGTAAGGTTCCACCGTCCAATGAAAAATCATTGATCAAGTCGACAAAGCTTTTGTTGTTTCGCAAAGAATCGATTACTTTTTTAAAGGGAAAACGACCCCGCAGGGCAATGATTTTTTGCGGCCCGGGTTCATTCATAAATAAGCGATAAGAATTTTTTTCGATCGTCACAGGTAAAAAATAACTTTCTTTTTGACGAGGCAAGCTGACATTGCTGGGGACTTCAGCATTTTGTCCAGCCACTGAAAACGAATCATTATCTGAAGAGATCACTTTATTGATATCAAAAGCCAGCAGCTCAGATTTTGACATGCCTTTAATGATCAGACCGAAATCAATTTGATCGTCTTTATCTTTGATCGGATAGCCCTTGGTCGTTCCACTTAAGACAATCCGCTGAGCCATCGGCGCTTTGCGCAGTTTAAAAGTCATCGCATGCGGTCCCTGCTGCAAGTAAGTCACGGCCACATAACCAGGCGATCTTACGGTCACAGGCAATTCAGTCGACCAGTTTTGTGGCGCTAAAACTTGGCCCAAGGCATCGGTTTGAAGCAAGTTGTTGGGGAATGGATCGTTTAAGCCTGTCCCAATTAAAACCTCGGCTTGCAGAGGCTGGCCGGCAGAGTCCACCACTTTGATCACAGCTTGAGAAACTTTAAAAAAAGGCGAGGCCGAAATAAAACCCGACCCAAGATCGGAGCTGGCTGGCGTTTTACGTTCCGGCGAACAGCTGACAAGAAGAGTTCCCATTGAAAGGATCAAGATCAAATGCTTCACGTTTTACCCCCGTTGATGGATATTGTTAGCTATCCGTTCGATTTGATTGCATAAATTATTGGCTCCCAGGTCAATGCTTTCCTCCAGTTTTGCCAAAGAATTCAAAGAATAAATGCGTCGGCGGATTGACAAGGGCCTTGAAATGCCGGAAAACAGGCTCCTCCTTCATGGAGGATTGCAAGAGCGTAACTAGCGCATTGCAGTAGGTTTTCCCGGTGTGGTGGGGTAGCTCAGCTGGTTAGAGCAACGGAATCATAATCCGTAGGTCGGCGGTTCAAGTCCGCCTCTCACTACCATTTTTCAAGCTGTTCGAACCAGCGTCATAAAGATTTTTTCCAGTCAGATTCAATAAATTCGAAGTTTGGGTGTTCCCGCGAAAAATCGGGAGTGGGGATGTTGG
>JAYWEU010000118.1:0-13823 GCA_043779385.1 Pseudobdellovibrionaceae bacterium | reverse complement strand
AACTAAGATTTCCGCGCGTGGCCAGGTAGCTCAGTCGGTAGAGCAGAGGACTGAAAATCCTTGTGTCGGAGGTTCGATTCCCTCCCTGGCCACCATTTAATTTTTCTGGTTAATTTTCTTTAGAATAGGTTTTCAGGGCTTCGACTTCTTTACGAAGGGCTCCGCGGGCGTCGCCACTGGGCGCTGAGCCTAACTGCAGCTCCACTGCCTTAATTCTTTCAACGTAATCCAAGGTTTTATCAGAGCTGGCTTTTTGCTGAAAGGCTTCAGCCCTTAAAAGGCCGCCACGATCGGTAACGGGGTATTCCACCGAAGACAACAAGGCATCATATTTTGCAATATCAAGATTGGAAACAGCCAAATAAGCATTATCAAAAAACATTTTTGTTTGAGCCCGCTCATTTAATACCGTGATATCGGCGTTGCTGATTTTATTAAAATCAAAGTCGGCATCGATCGATTTTTTAATCGCCGCAAGCTTTGATTTGGCGTCGTTTAAGCTGGTTGGAGTTTCGTTTAAATGGAGGTCTCTTTTTAAATTATCCGGAGCTTTTGCAAAGACTGTTGAAAAATTAATTTTTGCGCCAGGGTTCATTAAATTTTCTAAGACTTTTTGTTGGGACCTAAACATCACGGCCTCATTCAGCTGATCGGGGATTTGAAAATCGCATTCTTTTTTTGCCAAAGCACTGAACTTGGAAATATCTTTTAAAGGACAATTAGAACTAGCCTGGTTGCTTTCCACACATTTCATATAATCGATCGCAGCTCTGACTTTTTCTGAAGTGCCCGCGCAACCCAATTTACTAGATAGATCACTCGAACCCTTGCTGGAAGAAATAAAAATGGGTGAAGAGCTTTTTGGAAGCGTCAGGCAGGCGGCCGTGCCATAAGTGCTATTTTTCGGAGAGATGGCCTGAAACTTCGTAATAGCCTCTTGGGTCGATGTTGAAGCTAAAATAGATTTTTCGGCAGTCATCGCCTTTCTAATAAAAGCATGACCACTGGGGTTGTCTTTCAGAAAGCCCGTATTTTCATAACCGACAATATAATTGGCATTGGGAAAGGCAGTTTTCCAAACGCCCCCAAGGTCTTCGGGAATCGCTGATCGGCAACCTAATAAATAAACTGATGACACTTGATCGCGGCCTTTTAAAGACTTTACGGCCTCTAAAAAGCCATCCACCGGAATATTTCCAAACTCACCATAAAATTGTGAAGAGTGATCTGTGTCTTGACGGACATGGTGACCCGACACCATGACTGAGGAAATTGATCCCGCCGGTAATGAGGCAAAATCTCTTTGTAAGGCATCGACATTATAAACTTGGTTGGGATTTTTTTTCTGCTCTTTTAAATTTAAATAATTGGATTGAATTTGCTGACAGCCCTCGGCTGATGAATTCTTACATTTTTTTTCATACTGCTGAGCAATCTCTTGAATTTTATTGTCTAAGGTCGCTTCTGCGTCGGCTCGGCTGACATAACTTCCGTGCTCTAGTGGTAATAAAATCAGCTTTTCCTTTGGGTTTCTTTTAGCCAGTTCAGCTCGAACCACGGCAATTTCTGCGTCCACGTGATTAAGATCCACAAAAATCACATCGGCGAAAACAAGCGATGGAAAAATAAAAAGAAGAAGCAGGATTTTACTCATGGGCGGTAAACCACAGAGGCAATCACACGAGCCTTGATCAGCGACGATTTCGAAATGGCAGGATATTTTTTAATAAAAGCAGCTTCGTTCAGAAAATGGCTGTCATAAATAAAATCCAAAGGCTCTACTTGATTGAAATCGATGAAAGATTTCATTTTCGCAAAGGCATGAATGGTTTTCTGGTGAAAATCTTTTTGTGATTGATCAAGGCTAACGACGTGGGCTGAAAGCGGGCTGCTTTTTAAAACTTTCTCTGACGTCGAATTTAAAGGGATCACTTCAAATTCACCGGCAAGCCCAATTTGGCAAAAAGTCAGCACAAGGCTTAACAAAGAAAATCGCATAAAAGGCCCTTTGCAAAAGGTCATAGCCCATTATATCGACAGTTTTACTTTCATGAAACTACGTAATGAGGGGGCCTTAACTTAGGTCTACACTAGACCAGCATCTTGACCAGGTCCAACAACACATTGCGGTCAGGAATTTTTTAGCCATGTCAAAATTTCGAAGTACCAACGCTGAAGCGCAGGCTGATATTGGTTCCCTTCAATAATTTGCGTGGCTGTCTGTACAAAGGCCCCTATGGGAGCTTTTTCTTCAGAGCATTCAACGACCCAGACTTTGGTGCTTTCAGGATGAAATTGAAAACCAATGGCACTTTTTCCCCATAAAAAAGCCTGATGTTCACAAGCTTCCGAGCTTGCAAAGCGAATGGCTCCTTTCGGTGTTTCAAAGGAATATCCATGATACTGAAATGGCGTCAAATGACTTGCTGAATTCATTTTCATCACCGGAGGTAAATTTAATTCAACGGGCCACCAGCCGACCTCCCAGGTTTTATGTTTTCCGACGTAAGCGCCCAAGGCCTCAGCCATCAATTGACCACCAAGGCAGAGGCCAACAACTTTTTTATTTTTATCCAAAGCCGATTTAATAAATTTTTTCTCAGCGCCCAGCCAAGAATATTTATGTTCTTCATCGACATTCATCTCGCCGCCGCAAATGATTAAAAGGTCAAAGCTATCTATCGAAGGCAAAACAGGGTTGGGTTCAAAAAATAGTGTCATCGTGAAAGGAATATTTTCAGACTGCAACCATTGGATGGTTGATCCAGGTGTGGTGCTGACCGTGTGTTGAAGAATATGCGCCTTCATTTTCGAACCACAAAGCTAAGTTGCCGGCCGGCCTGATCTTTTTCACGTCGAAAAGAGTGAAATCGAAGGTCAGAAAAAGTATCCAAGATTAAATTAAAAACTTGGTCGGTGGGAATTTCGAATTCAGAGATTTGTAATTTAACGATGGCATTCAAATCGACATGAAATTTTGCATTTGAATTTGAACGAGCAATCCATCCTTGAGCCATTGGATCAATTTTTGAGCTTGAGACCATAAGTCTAGAGCAAACATCTTCTTCAACTTCAAAACTGTTCTGCTGAATGTGTGGGCCGACGATGATAAATATTTCTTCCGCCTTGGCGCCATTGGAAAACAGTTGTTGAAGGGCACGAGGAATAATTCTTCCAGCGACGCCGCGCCATCCAGCATGCAAGGCCATGACTGTCATTGAATGAGGGTGAACGATTAAAACTGGGACGCAGTCAGCGGTTGCAATAAGAAGCGCTGTCTTTTTTAAACAGGTCGAGTGACCGTCAGCTTCCACCGGCAAGTCTTCGAAATTTTTCCAGTCATGCAGTTGATCGCCATGGATTTGCTTTATTTTTAAGAACTGATATTGAGGATAATTTTTTTGCAAATTCTCAAGACTTGAATTTTTTTTCCCAAAAAAGAAAAAGAAAGCTGGGGAATTAATTTCAAATCCTATATCTGTTTCTTTGATAAACATTCTATAGCCCCCAACCATGAATTAACTTTAAATCTTCCTCCGGCCAATCTTTTTTGAAAAATAGTTTTTCACCAGTCTTGGGATGTATAAAGCCAAGCTCTGCGGCATGAAGATAAAACCGGGGAAGTTCCCTTTTTGACCCATATAAAACATCCCCAACGACAGGGGCCCCCATGTCTGAAAGATGCACACGAATTTGGTGGGTCCGACCTGTTTCAAGCTTTAATTCCATATAACGAAGTTGAGCATGAGTTTTCAAGGTTTTGAAATGGGTTTTCGCCCATTTGCCAATCTCAGGAGTGGGATCATTAGCCGTTAATATTTTTTTGCTTTTCGGATCGCGCAACGAAGCAAATTTTTTGCGATGGTTGGGATGGCGAGCCAAATAGCTTTCATAAAAGCCCGCCGTAGTCTTCAACTTTCCTTCAACCACGGCAAAATATTTGCGATCAATACTTCGATCTTTAAACTGCTGGGCTAAATTCCCATGGCTGAAGTTATCTTTTGCGATGACTAAAAGACCGCTCGTTTCTTTATCGATTCGATGGACCAATCCAGGACGATCCACGGCCGATCCCTCTGAAAGATTTCCTGTATGAGCAATAAGTGCATTCACCAAAGTATCAGTATAATGTCCCGCCGCCGGATGAACGACCATACCGGCCGGCTTATTGACGACAAGGAGGAAGGCGTCTTCAAATAAAATATCAAGTGGGTAGTTCCAAGGTACAAGTTTTGTTGGCGGAGAGGGCAGAATTTCAACTTCTAAAATATCTTTGCTTTGTAAAACATAAGACGCTTTAACCAATTTTCCATTGACCAGGGTCGCCTCATCTTCAATCAGCAAAGCCGCTTGCGAGCGCGAATTAATTTCTGGCAGAAGGGCCAAGGCTTTATCTAAGCGAAGACCGATCATTTCAGCGGGTAGTGATTCCAATCGGATTTTTTTCGATGACATGCTTATTTTAGTTTAGCTTTATATTTTGCCATGTAGCTGTCAGTGACGATTTTTTCATTTAGATCAAGCTCTCGGCAAAGTTGAATAATATAACCGCGCACAAAAACCACAGCAGGTAAGTTTTCAGAGTCCATATTTTCGATGGCTTTGACGTACCAAATATTGATTTTAGTTCGTTCGCACATTCTTTCCAAAGTGATATTTTTGTACTCGCGAACTTTCTTAAGAAGCTCTCCATCCCAATCTTTGGTTTCTTTGATTTCGTGTTCAAAAACTTCGTTAGGTTTAAAGGTCGGCTTTGCGGTCAAAGATTTTGCTTCGGGGAATTGAGCTTTGCTGGCATTCAGGATGGCTTCGTAGGTTAAATCTTTAGCAATGTCCTTGGTGGGACCTTTTGCGCCTAATAGTCGCTGGTCATAAACTCCACGAAGTGTCTTATTGCCAATCACCGAGAAAGCTTCTTCGATTAAAGTTAAAAGCTCGCGGGCTTCATTTTCAGAGAAGATTGTATAAATCGCAGGATTGTCACCGGAGTAAGTCAGCTTGGCTCGCTCATAGGCCGTGGTGACTTCGTGTTGAGCCGCATTTGTGCCCACTTCTAAAATTTCGTAATAGTTATATCGATTCGTAGTTATCATCCGTAGTATTATATTACGGCGCGGAGCTCACTAGGATCAATAAGATGTTTGCAGATTGTTAAGAACTGTCCCGCTAAGGGAGTAAATGGTTGAGCCACTAAAACCGGTTCTCTGTTTCGAACCGACTGCCACACCGCATTGTCGTAATCGACGGCGCCCATATAATCAATACCAAGGTCGTAATATTTATTACAAACACTTTTCATGCAATAACCCAAATCAATATTGGATTGGCTTCGGGAAGAGTTGATCATCAGGCGAACCGGTGAGGTCGTCATAGAATCAAAAAAATTGCTTTCAAAGCCAGGATTTTCTTTTAAATAGCCGCGGAAAGAGAAATGCGTTCCTAAAACTTTTTGACGATGATCCCGCAAGGTCTTAATCATTTTTGCAAAGGCTTGGGGTTGGCTTCCGTCTTGAATCGAATGACAAATAAAAGATTCAATAAAGCGGTAAGTTTTTTCTATGCTGGTTGGCTCGGGAGTCGTGATCAGAATTTTTTCCTGGGCCGCTTTAAAAATTTGCAAATGGCTTTCTGTGCTGCCAGGTCCCAAATCAACAAGAACAAAATCAGCTGGAAGATCTTTGATATCAGAAATTAGTTTTTGAACCTGACCAGAACTAAACTCTGTCGGACTCCAGGCGTCCCAAAATCCTTGAACATAAGAGAGGTGCGGATAAGGAGACGGGATCAAGGCTTCACTTAAAGTTTTAGACCCTTCAAGATAATGGCGAAGACTTGTGTGGGAGGGCTCGACGCCCAAGGCCGTGTGAAGATTTGCGCCTGTTAAATCCAGATCAATAATAACAACAGAATGTCCCAATTTTGAAAGAGTTAAACCCAGGCTAGCAGAAATAAAAGTTTTACCAACGCCACCTTTTCCAGAGGCCACTGCCCACAACTGAGCCTTTGATTTTTCCTTTTGAACTGTCATTTCGTGAAGCCGCATACCCGAAGTAACCCTTTGTTAAAGCGAGGTTATAAAAATGCCTCGTTTAGTTTCCTCGGCTTCGGAGGCGCGAATATAAAGGGGTACAAATGAATTCCAGTCCAAGGTCAAACCCTTCTGGACTTGAGCTGTTGCTAGCACACCAAGCGTTGAGGCCATGGGTTCATCAGACAAGTTCGAATCTCTGCACATAAAATGTGAAATACTTTCCGGAAAAAAGCCTTCGTAGCTGGTGAAGCCATCACCGACGATCAAACATTTTTCAGTCAAAACGGAAGCCAGACTTTTGACGGGGATCACTCCTGGACCAGAGATAAACTCTGGAAAAGAGGCCACATTTTTAAACAACCCAAAGTAAACCATATTTTTATAAGCGTTCACCATTGAAAAAACAGGCCATTCAGAGCCTGGATTCGACAGCAATTTTTTTTGAGCAGTCGCTGCCGCAAGAAGAGTCAAAGAATCGATCGCCACCATTGGTTTTTGATAGCTGTAAGCCAAAGTTTTTCCGACATTTCCAGCGATGCGCAGGCCGGTAAAACTGCCAGGCCCTTTTCCGACGGCGAAGCAATCAATCTGGGCCAGTGAAACGCCGCCGATTTGTAAAACTTCTTCGATAAAAGTGTTTAAAACTTCGCTGTGGGATCTTTGTTTCCGAGAAGATTTTTCAGCAATGACTTTGCCATCAATGACTAGAGCAGCACTCCCCATCAGAGTGCTGGTTTCTAGAGCCAAGACCTTCATTAATGAACGCCTAAAAAGCGAGTGATATCATTAAAAAGAGCAAACACCATCAGGCTCATTAATAAAACAAGTCCTACCTGCTGCGCCATTTCCATTTTCTTAAGGCTCATGGGAGAACCCTTCACCGCTTCAACAAAGTAGAACACCAAATGTCCACCGTCCAACACCGGGATCGGCAATAGATTTAAAATAAATAGATTCACAGAAATAAAGGCCATCATCTGCAAAAATTTATCAATCCCAAGTTTAAAAGTTTCACTGGCGGCTTGGCCTATCGATAAAACGCCACCAATATTTTTTGGTGAGATTTTATTTTGAATCAGTCGTAAGAAGCTCATGACCATCATGACAGAAACATCCACCGTACGTGTGACGCCACGAACGAGCGCCGTTCCTGGGTTGCCAGCTTTAACAATGACGGGCTCGATATCTGCGTAATTAGCCATCGGGTAAACGCCGATCGTGTAGCGTTTGTCTTCTGTTCCATTGGCACTCATCTGCGAGGTCATATTTGGCTTAATTTCTAAAGCTAAAAACTGACCATTGCGGAGCAGATCAAATTTTAAAAATTCTTGCGGAGGCCCTGGGAAATTTTTAATCGCTAGCACAACATCTTCCCAAGATGACATTTTTTTACCATCGATGTTAATAACCTGATCACCCTTCTGCAAACCAGCCATTTCAGCTGGTGATTTGGGAGCGACTCGCGAAATAAACATTTCTGAGCTTTCAATTTTCAGATCATTTAATGAGTAATTTTTAACTCGACCACCGGCCGAGGTGACGGAAACTTTTTCTGTTTTTTCCATTTTATCATCAAGAAATCGTTCGACGTCCAAAGTCAGCGCTGTGGAAGCAGAGACTTGCTGAAAAGCAGGGTCCACTTCGCGCCAAAAATTAACCTTCTGTCCATTGATACTGACCAAGCGGTCGCCAGTTCTAAGGCCCACCTGATAAAGCGGGGATGCCGTGTCGACGCCAATAAATGTTCCACGAGCAAAGATATTGATTCCTTCAATTTCACCAATCGTGTCATCCATGGTCAGAATATTTGGATTTGGTTTAGCTGCCACTTTGGCTTTCACTTCAGTTTTTATCGACAAAGGAGCGCGATCAACTTGAACAGCAATTTCTTGGTTTTGGTGTTTATTTAAAAACTTATTAAATTCTTCAAAGGTTTTTAAGGCTTCGCCATTCACAGAGGTAAAAATATCACCCGATCGAAATCCCATTGTATAAGCCGGTGTTGTTGTTTCGATATCTCCTAGCATGGGTTTATGCATTTCTTCGCCCATCAAAGCCAAAACAGAAAAAATCAAAGCTGCAAATAAAAAGTTCATCAAGGGACCTGCCATCACAACAGCAATTCTTTGAAAAACATTTTTATGATTGAAAGAATACTTTTTTTCTTCGTCTGAAATCTGATCGCCCGGCTGTTCGCCAAACATTTTTACGTAACCGCCAAGGGGAATGATCGAAAGGCAGTAGGTGGTATCGCCTTTTTTATGCGAAAATATTTTTTTCCCGAAGCCTAAACTAAAAACTTCGACGCGAACTCCACACCAACGAGCCACCATAAAGTGGCCCATTTCATGAACAAAGATTAAGATTCCCAAAAGAACAACAAAAGGAACCACCGCCACAAAACCCTGTTGAAACCAAGATATCATCATTTCCATTTAATTATTTTAGGATTCTCTGAAGGCAGTGACCAGAAAAACCAGCAGTTCCTAGACTGCACGTATCTAACATTATGAGTTATTATTCTTTTAAATTTGTTTAATGCTATTTGGCAGGCTGATTCAAAGGCTCTCTAGTAAAATACTTCCCAAGTAAATGACCGGACAAGCAAACAAGACGCCATCGATCCGGTCTAGGACGCCCCCATGGCCGGGCATAATTTGTCCGGAATCTTTAACTCCTGCGACGCGCTTTAATTGGGACTCAAAAAGATCACCCAGTTGCCCAGCAACCGCCGTTAAGAGGGAAAGCAAAACCATATACAGGACCGGAATATGCGGCAAAAAATAACTTATGACGAAACCCATGGCAGACGATGAAATCAGTCCCCCGACGGACCCCTCAAGGGATTTTTTTGGTGAAATCGTGGGCATTAGTTTTCGTCGGCCAAAATTAACACCGGTCGCATAGGCACCAATATCCCCAGCAAAGACGACCAATAACAGCATCAAGAACCAAATAATACCATGCGGTCCATTTAAAATTAAAATTGGAAAGGACGGCAATAAACCCATGTAAAGAAAGCCCATCATGCCTTTGGCTTGAAAATGAGTCAGTGTTTCTAAATCTTCAAATTTGTAATGCGTGACAAGACTGATCAGGCAGAAGAAAACAGAAAATAAACAGAAAATAGAGCCGCTTAAGTGGGGGTAAAGACTTGATAGAAAAAAGATGGTCACCAGAAAAACATAAAATGCGGTGCGATTAAGTTTTGAGTCTTCAGGTTTAAATAAAAGCTTCATCAGCTCAAAGCCACCAACAAAAACACCAAACACAGTAAAAAGCTTTAACCCATTATTTCCTAGAAAATAATAAAGCCCGATCAAGATGGCCACGGCAACTAAAGCACTAAGAACCCTAGTTACGAAGCTTTTCATCAGAGAGTTGCAGCTTTCCAAAGCGTCGCTGCCTTAATGAGTAACTTTCAAGAGCTTGATACAGATCGGATTTGGTAAAATCGGGCCACAGGGTATCGGCAAAATAAAATTCAGAGTAAGCGGCTTGCCACAATAAAAAGTTTGAAAGTCTTTTTTCTCCGCTTGTCCGAATGATCAGATCAGGATCTGGCATTGGGTAGGTGGACAAATGTTCCTGCACAACCAGCTCGTCAATCTCAGAAATTGTGATTTCTTGCCGCTGAACTTTTTCTGCAACGGCCTTTACCATTTCCGTGATTTCCTGCCTAGATCCATAACTTAATGCAAAAACTAATCGCAAGCCGCTGCATTTTTCAGTGGCTTGCATTGCAGATTCGATGGCACGAACGGTGTCGGTGGGAAGATTTTCAAGATCGCCAATGATACTGAAGCGAATATTTTCTTTCACCAGATTTTCAGTTTCACGGGCCAGATATCGTTTTAAAAGTGTCATCAGCAAGCTGACTTCTGTTTGAGGCCTGAGCCAGTTTTCAGTGCTAAAAGCATACAAAGTTAAATATTTAATCCCCAGCCTTGAACATTCGGTGATCATTTTTTTTGCGACGCGGGTGCCTTTAATATGCCCGTATGTGCGAGGCTTATTGCGCATGCGAGCCCAGCGGCCATTGCCGTCCATGATCATCGCTACATGTTGGGGGATCTTTGCTGCCGTCACATGATTCCTATTACATTGAAATGATGCTTTTTTCTTTTTCGTCAGCGACGATGTCCACTTTTTTAATATAATCGTCAGTCATCTTTTGAATTTCAGCTTCCAACTTTTTATTTTCATCTTCACTGATCAATTTATCTTTCAAAGCTTTTTTAACTTCTTCATTCGCGTCCCTGCGGCCCATACGAACGGCCACCCGAGCTTCTTCAGCAATTTTTTTAACTTGTTTTGCAAGGTCTTTACGACGCTCTTCCGTCAGATCAGGAACTTTTAAGCGGATCACTTTTCCATCATTCATGGGTGCTAAACCCAGATCAGACTTTACAATCGCTTGTTCAATTTCCTTAAGAATGGCCGCTTCCCAAGGTGCGATCATAAATGACTTTGCATCTGGGGTAGAAATTGAAGCCACTTGGGATAAAGGCGATAATGTGCCGTAGTAATTCACCTTCACGTTATCAAGCATAGAAACTTGCGCGCGACCAGTGCGAACTTTTTTTAATTCGTCGGCCAAGGCTTTTAATGATTTTTCCATTTTTTCTTGAGTTGTCTTTTTTAAGTCAGCGATCATGATTCACTCCTCAAATTTAATGGACCAGGGTCCCGATATTTTCACCCATGACTGCCTTAAGGATATTCCCTCGTTTGGTCAGGTCAAAGGTTAAAATTGGAAGTTTGTTGTCCATACAAAGGCTGATAGCTGTTGAATCCATCACATCAAGGCCTTGATTTAAAACTTCAATGTATTTAATTTTATCATATTTTTTTGCATCGCTACTTTTCATCGGATCTTTATCGTAGATTCCATCGACTTTCGTGGCTTTCATAAGGACCTGAGCATTGATTTCCATGGCTCGAAGGCTGGCCGCTGTATCTGTCGTAAAATACGGATTCCCTGTACCCGCACCAAAAATCACCAAGCGACCTTTTTCAAGATGGCGCATGGCTCTGCGGCGAATGTAAGGTTCAGCAATTTCAGCCATCGCAATGGCCGACTGCACACGCGTCGGAACATTCTGTTTTTCTAAAGCGTCTTGTAAGGCCAAAGAATTAATCACGGTGGCCAGCATTCCCATGTAATCAGAGCTGGCGCGATCCATTCCTTCAGCTGAAGCGGCAATTCCTCGGAAAATATTGCCGCCGCCGATCACTAAACCAATTTCAACACCTGCGCGATGCGCCTGGGCCACGTCTTCGGCAATGTGCTGGATGACTGACGTATTGATGCCAGTTGATTGTTTTCCAGCCAGGGCCTCGCCGCTCAGCTTCAGCAATATTCGCTTGTAAGCAGGTGTCGTCGCCAATTAGTGCCCCTTCGTCTGAGCAGCCACTTCTGCTGCGAAGTCAGTGGTTTTCTTTTCGATGCCTTCGCCCAGCTCATACCTAGCAAAGCGACGAATCTTCACTTCACCACCCACTTTTTTGGCAGTTTCTTTCATATAGTCAGAAACTTTTAAATCCGGATTTTTTACGAAAGCTTGATCTAATAAACAATTTTCGGCCAAGAACTTACGAATCTGACCTTCAACGATCTTATCGATCATCTCTGGCTTTTTGCCTTGCTCCAAATTTTTAGCTTTCAAAATTTCTTTTTCTTTGGCAACAACCGCCGCTGGAATTTCTTCGCTAGAAATAGCCATTGGGTTCATCGCTGCAATATGCAAAGCTGCATCTTGTGCAAAGGTCCGCAGATCAGCGCTGGCTAAAGCAGACGCCGGAGCCGCCACTTCAATCAAAACGCCGATTTTACCTTCGCCGTGCACGTAGCTGTGCAAAATTCCATCGCCTTGAAGTTCATATTTCTCAGTCCGACGAACGACGATATTTTCACCAATTTTAGCTATGATTGTTTTCAAAGCGTCGCCCACAGTTTGAGCTTTGTTTTTTTCGTAAGGCTGATCCAAAACGGGGCCTGTTGCTTTAGATGTTGCAACATGATCAATGATCGATTGGACGAAAGCTTTAAAATCATCATTTCTGGAAACGAAATCAGTTTCTGAATTAATCTCAGCGACGACAGCCAATTTTCCTCCAGCAACAACGGCGGCAGAAACAAGTCCTTCAGCGGCCACACGGCCTGACTTTTTAGCGGCTGCAGATAAGCCTTTTTTTCGAAGCCATTCAACAGCAGCTTCGAAATCGCCCTGAGATTCCTCAAGAGCTTTTTTGCAATCAAGCATTCCAGCATTTGTTTTTTCTCTGAGTTCTTTAACCATAGAGGCAGAAATCGACATAGCAAATCTCCTTAAAGTTTAAATTTAAGCGGATAACAGTAGAAGGGAAACGGGCTGATTACTCAGCCGCGTCGTCTTTTGCTGCTTCTTCAGGGCCATTATCAAGTTCAGCTTGGATTTCAACATCCTCAGCAGTTCCTGCAGCCACCAATTTACGAGCTTTGGTTGTTTTAACAACAGTCGGGCCGGCTGATTTTTTAACTTCAGGGCGTGCTGTTGTTGCTGCTGCCGCGGGAGCTGTTGTGCCAGTTCCAGGTGTTCGGCTGCGGCGCTTAGGAGCATCGTCTTTAGACGCAGTTCCAGCATCCTTAACATCATCGGCTTTATCTGTTTGTGAACGGATTTTAGCATCATAAAGCTTAGCGCCTTCGATGTAAGAATCAGCAATCAGATTAGCAAATAATTTAATAGAACGGATGGCATCGTCATTTCCTGGAATTGGAAATTCGATTTCTTCTGGATCGGCGTTCGAATCAGCAATCGCAACAACAGGAATTCCAAGGCGTTTTGCTTCAGCAACAGCAATGTGTTCTTTTGGCAAATCGACAACGAACATCGCTGAAGGCATGTCTTTCATTTCACGGATACCGTTGAGGTATTCGCTCAGTTTTAAGTATTCTTTTTCTAAACGAGCGCGCTCTTTTTTAGTGAAAAAAGTGGTTTCGCCTTTTTCGCGCATTTGATCGATTTTACGAAGACGATCGATCGAAGCTTTGATGGTTTGGAAGTTTGTTAACATTCCACCCAACCAACGCTTCGTCACATAGTACTGACCACAACGTTGAGCCGCTTCAGTGATGGGCTCGATCGCTTGTTTTTTTGTTCCAACGAAAATGATCGATCCACCGTTAGCGGCAACTTCTTTGACGAAATCAGCAGCTTTTTGAGCGCGGATGACAGTTTTTTGAAGATCGATAATATGGATTCCGCCTCGTGCTGTGTAAACGAAAGGCTTCATCTTAGGGTTCCAACGTTGGGTTTGATGTCCGAAATGAACTCCGGCGTCCAACATCTCTTTCATAGTCACTTGGGCCACTTAATCCTCCTCTGGTTAATAACGGTGCAATCATAATTGATTGAAACCGCAGGGAATTTTGACGTTCCCTTAGCCTCCTTCCGGCAGAGCCCTAGAGTGGATAACTCTGGGGATAAGCCTCTTGTTTGCCGTTTCCATGTCGTAAAACAGTGGAAACTTTAAACTTCGAGGACCAGTTGCGTGCCTGGAAGTGTGTAATAGTGGGTATTCGGATAACACAGGGCCCAGCGGGGGGCAAATGAAAAGCCCGGATTGGGGGGTCCAAATCTGGGCTTTATTGGATTATTCGGTGTTTGGGGTGTCAGCGTTATTTTTACCCAAACCATCTTCGGGCGAAGTCTTGGAAACCCCAACTCTTAAGGCATTTCCAAACTACAACTAATCTTAGCTTGAGTTAATACGCCGACACCATCGCCAAAGCTGGTGAAAAGCTTCG
>JAYWEU010000117.1:0-13852 GCA_043779385.1 Pseudobdellovibrionaceae bacterium | reverse complement strand
ATCGATTTACCAATATCGTGTAACAGTCCAGACCGACGAGCCTTTTTTACATTCAGATTCAGTTCTGCAGCCAGTAAACCGCACAGCCAACCCACTTCGCCACAATGAAAGTACTGATTCTGGGTGAAAGAATATCTGTAGCGCAAAGAGCCCATCATCTGACGGACTTCGGGATGCATATTATCCATTCGAAGCTCTTTTGCGATGCTATCGCCATCGTGTTTGATTTGTTTAAAAAGCTCTTTTTTCTGGTTTTCAGCAATTCGTTTAATGATTTCAGGATTGATTGGTTTTTTTTCTTTAAAAATTCGCTCCATCGTTCGGCGGGTCAATTCGCGGCGAACGGGATCGAAGCCAGCAATCCCGACAATATTTAAATTGTCTTCGATAATAATATCGCAACCGCAAACTTCTTGGACGGCTTTTATATGTAAGCCCGCCGGATCCGCAAATTTCTTTCGAGTGGCCTCGTCGGGAATATTGACGGCGCCAATGCCGCGCTCGGCACAATAAGGTCTGGCAAAGCGTTCCAGCGTCGTATCCAAAACACGTTTGGCATATTGTTCGGAGTGCATTTTGTAGTCTTCTTCAGTGTCGTCGATATGCTTCTGAGCCCGTCTTTGAGTTTCCTCCTCAAAGCGTTCCATAAGATATTTTTTGGCCTCTTCGGTGCCGGTATTACACTGCTTGGATAACTGGTCCACAAGCTGCAAAAGAACCGTTTGAAAGATGTCTTTTTTCTGTTGGTACTGAAGTTCAGACTTTTTAAGGGTTCCTTCTTCGTGCTTCACTTGATTTTCGCGCTCGATTAAGTTGCGTTTTTCAGTGCCGTACATGACGTCGATTTTTTGTTTTCGTTCTTCGGCAATTTCTTGCAGTTCTTCGATACGTTCTTCGTACTTCAGCATTTCTGGTTCCGCTTTAGTCCAAAAAATAGTTTCAATTTCTTGCTGAAGTTCTTTTTCTTCCAAAGCGCGAATTTCTAATGCGTCTTTGGCTTCTTGCAAAATATCCTGCGCATCAGATTGAGCCCAGCGAATCAGTTGTGCGCGGAACAACCTATGCATGAAAAGTCCTAAGACAGCGCCCAACACCAAACCAACCAATGACCCAATAATAAGCATGCTTGTCGTCATACAATGTATCCTACGAGATTTCCCAGCGTTAAACCATCAATAGACGCCTATGGGGCGGGGGGTCTTTGCGAAATTGTACTGAAAAGCCCCTTGCGTGATATTATAACCAGGACATGACAGTTCTTCTTTTAAAAGAAATTTGGTTCGAGTTCACAAGATCCCGGGGACCGGGGGGGCAACATGTGAACAAAACAAATTCGGCGGCGCTGCTGAATTGGCATGTCCAATCCAGTGCAGCCTTTTCAGACGAGCAAAAAGCGTTGATTTTAGGCAAGCTTGAAAATCATATTAATTCCGAAGGTTATCTGCATCTGCGCAGCGATCAGTTTCGAGATCAAGATCAAAATAAGAAAGCCTGCCTGAACAAGCTGGATCTTTTGATTAAATCAGCCCTGTTTAAACCCAAGAAAAGATTCAAAACAAAGCCCACTAGATCCGCTGTTCGAAAGCGCATTGAAACCAAAAAAATCAAAGGTGAAACAAAAAAACTTCGTGGCAAGGTCAGTTTTTAAAAGCCGTCTTTGACTTGCAATTACGAAGTTTCTTGGACTTTTCGCGAAAAATAAATGGCTCCCAGAGTGCACGCCGCTGCAAAATATCCGGCATAACCATAATTCAGCAGGTGCCCGCCAGCATCTTTGATGACAATCAGTCCCGCCAAGTAAGAGGCCGCCGCTGCCGAGAGTTGTTGCACGGAGCTTGCGATACTCATAAAGCTGCCGCGATATTTAGGAATGGGAGCCGATGAAATCGTCGCCATGGCCGGCACCATTCGACCACTCATGCACAAAAAGAAAAAGGCCACACAAGAAAGGGTCACCAGAACTGGTTGCGGTCCTAAGTGCGTGATAATAAGCACTGGAATAATAGAGACTAAAGCCGAAACTAAAAATAACTTTTTGCGGCCTATCTTATCACTCAGCCGACCGGCCATGGGTGAAGAAAAAATCGAAATAATTCCGCCAACTAAATAGATATATTTTAATTGATCTTCAGCTAAACCAGTGTTGGCCACAAGGGAAGGACTTAAAAAGGGGATGATCGTGAATTGTCCCAAAATTAAAAAACACATAAAGCCTAAGGCAAAAAGTAAATTGGGTGTTCTGATCACATGCAACAAAGAATGAAAAGGGTTGGTCTCACGAACACGGTCGCGCAAATGATTTTTCATGGGTTGCATGACAAAAAACACACTGGTCCAAACTAGGACTGAAACAATTCCTAAAAATAAAAAGGGTCCATGCCAACCGTGGGTGTCTGCTAAATAAAGGCTAAAGGGGACGCCGAAGACCGAGGCCACAGAAAAGGCCGCTGTCGTGATGCCAATCGCCGTCCCTCGGCGGTCCAAGGAAATCGTGTCGCCGATAATGGATAAAATTAAAGACCCTAAAACGCCGCCAAAAGTTCCTGTGACGGCACGGGTGATCAGCAAACTTGAATAAGAATCGACCATCCCGCAAGCGATAGTGCCAATTCCAAAACCTAAATAGAAAAACAGCAGGCCGTGTTTGCGATCAAAGCGGTCGATCCAAAAAGAGGCTAAAAATCCACTGATTCCAGCGGCTAGAGTGTAGACTGAAACCAGCAGTCCAAACTGATGGGGTGAAATTTCAAAAATTCGCATCAGCTTGGGGCCTAGCGGCATGAGGATCATAAAATCAACAATATGGCTGAACTGAATGCAGGCTAAAATAGCTAAAAGAATTTTTTCAGAGCGTGAAAACATAGGTCCTCGGTCGTCCTATTAGAGCAAAATAAGTCTTTGAGAACAAACACTTTAGCTTGTTTTCCTGGGTTGGTAATTGTAAAGCTGAGGGCATGAAAAACGTAGTGACACTTGCAAAGTTGTTGGTCTTGGTCGTGGTTCTGGCTGCGGTCGGAGCCTTATTTATTAATTACTACTCCTATATTTTTTCAAGAGTCGTCAGTGGGCCCGTTAAAAAAGTCGAGCGTGTTGACAGCCAAATGATTTTTGCGGCTCGAGCCGGAGAAGCGCCAAATCCGCAGGTCTTTTCGTTTGCAGTTTCGATTGAAGATCAGAAAACCGGCGAAATCGTCGTTGCATCTACTGAAGATCGTCAGTGGGCCGCCGTTGAACCTGGACAATGCGCCACCGCCAGATTTTATCCTTACCCTTTTTGGGACGTCGATAAAGCGGGGACTTTTCACAATGCGCGCCTTTTGCATTTATTAAAAAATTGCAACCCTCAATAACCAGCTTAATAAAATCAGGGCTTGATCAAGATCTGTTTTTTTCCCACTGCGCCGCTGTTGTAATTAAAGACGCTAAATCTGAACACTGGGCTTTCCATCCCAAAGATTTAAAGGCCTTCGTTGCATCGGCGACAAGTTTTGGTGGATCCCCTTCTCTGCGGCCGATGATTCTGGTCGGCACCTTTCGCCCTAAGACTTCACTGACCTTATCAATCACCTGCAGGACAGAATAGCCATGGCCAGTTCCCAGATTAAAGGCCTCAAAAGTGATTTTATTATCTAAAAGCTGTTTCAGAGCAGCGATATGAGCAGAAGCTAAGTCATTGACGTGAATATAATCCCGAAGCCCTGTTCCATCGGGGGTCGGGTAGTCGTTTCCAAAAACAGAAATTTCGTTTTGTTTTCCAAGACCCGCTTGAATCGCTAATGGGATCAGATGAGTTTCAGGATCATGGGCTTCGCCAATTTCACCATCAGGGTCAGCGCCCGCCGCATTAAAGTATCGTAATGCGACAGCTTCTAATCCCCAAGCCCGAACTGAATCTTGAAGTAATTTTTCAACCATCAGCTTGGATTGCCCATAAGGATTGATGGGATTTTGTGGATGATCTTCGGTCAGGAATTCTTTTTGAGGATTTCCATAAGTCGCGCAACTGGATGAGAAGACAATTTTTTTAGTGCCGGCCTTTTGCATGGCTTTTAAAAGTGACAAAGAACCACCAAAATTATTTTCATAATAAAGCTCGGGCTTTTGAACGGACTCGCCGACATAAGCATAGGCTGCAAAATGAATGACGGCTTGAATTTGGTGCTCTTGTAAAGTGCGCACAATCCGTTCTGTTTCCTGAAGATCACCTTTGACAAGGGGGCCCCACTTGATAGCCCAAGAGTGGCCACGGCTTAAATTATCGTACACAACCGGCTCATAGCCCTGACTTTTCAACATTTTACAGGTATGACTTCCGATATAGCCGGCGCCGCCAGTCACAAGAATTTTATTAGACAAATTGTGCTCCTTCAGTCATTTTTATGATCTGCACCTTATGAAAAGTATCGTCATTTATCAAGCTTATGGTCCACGCACTATCTTAGAACAGAATTTGTTCTCTGTGGTTAGTTTATTGAAACATCATTCAGACTTTAGCCAGGTTGAGAAAATCGTGATCTACACGGACAATCAAGGCTATTTCGATTCTTTCTTGGGCCCTCATCCGCGCGTTACATATCATCCCATCCATCCTGAGCGATTGACCCAGTGGCGTGGGAGTATTGAGTTTGTTCACCGAGTGAAAATCGAAATGCTTCGCGATGCGGCGACCCAGTTTCCCGACTTCAACTTATTTTATTTAGACGGGGATACTTATTTCATGAAAGATCCCAATCCTTTGATGGGACAAATTAACATGCATCACAGTGTCATGCATGAAGCTGAAAATATCGTCAATCAAGGGAAAGATCCCCTTTCCAAAAAAGTGGCGCGATTTTTAGCTCAGTTTGAATTTAATGTTGATGGGAAAAAAATTAAAATCCCGCCCTCCATGATGATGTGGAATGCAGGAGTGTTGGGTTTTTCACCGATGTTTTTTGAGACTCTAAAATGTGTTCTTGAATTGACAGATCAGTCTTATGCTAAATATAAAAAGCATGTGATGGAGCAAATGGCTTTTTCATATTTTTTAGCGGCCACTTCACGGATTCATAGTGCGGCTGAATATGTGCATCATTATTGGCGACAAAAAGAAGATTTTTCTGAATTCATTCAAAATTTCTTGATGCAACATAAAAATCTGACCCAAGCCTTAACGGCTTTCGACCAGATTCAATGGCCCCTTCCGCCGCCGCCAAAAGAAAATTTTTTTCAGCGATTTTTACGAAAACTGAGGCCCTAGACTTGGCTTTTTGTTCCACAAATAAATGTTATGACGGCAACGTCATTTGCCTGCTCGTGGTCTTGGGCTGAACATATTCTTATGGAACTATTGCCTGAAGCGCCCTTCAAAGCTGACGATCCCCCAGCAGATCTTTTGGCTGAGCTAAGCCAGGAGTTGCGATCGCTTTTAAACACAATCCTTGGTTTTGCGACATTGCTGAAAGATCCAGAGCTGAGTCAAAAAGATCAGGAACAGTTTATTGATCGAATTCTTTCCAATGGTGATGATCTTTTGCAGATTTTGGATGATGCCTTAAATCTATCCAAGATCTCTAATAAGGCGCCAAATTTAGAGCAAGTTTCTTTTAATATTGTCGAAATGATTTATGATGTCGTTCAAACTTTAAAGCCGATGGCTGATAAAAAAGAATTAGATATCCATCTGAAATTTAAAACCTCCATCCCAGAAACCGTGGTTTCAGACCCGCTGAAAGCCCGCCAAATTTTAAATCATCTTTTCGCAAGCACCATTCGGTCTGCCAGGGACGACGGATTTATTTTGATTTCCCTGTCGTTTGATTCTGAAGATCAACAGCCACAATTACTGATTGAAATTGATGACTCAGGGGCCAAGCCAGAAGCTCTCGTCAAGACCCGAAAAATCCTTCGTCCAGGGTTTTCTTTATCTGAGAAATTTGCACAGCTGCTGGGTGGACGGCTGACAGTGCGGCCCAGTGAATTTGGCGAGGGCGATTGCTTTACATTTTCAGTTCCGTGCAGGAACACCGGAAATGTTAAATTGCTGACAAAAAGGAAAACTTCCGTTTCTTTAGAAAAAACGGAATCGTCCCCAAAAAAAACGCGTCGCCTCAAAAATATAAAAGTTCTTTCCGCCGAAGATTCGATTGATAACGAGACCATCATTCGGCTTTTTTTAAGCAAAGAAGGAGCGCTTTTAACCTATGTTCACAATGGACTGGAAGCTGTCGAGGCTGTTAAAAATGGCGAATTTGATATTATCTTGATGGATATTCAAATGCCCTTAGTCGATGGTTTAGAGGCCACTCGCCAGATTCGCCATTTAGGTTTTCAAAAACCGATTATTGCTTTAACAGGAAAAGCTCTTCGCGATGATGCGGAAAAATCTTTAAAAGCAGGTTGCGATACACACTTGACGAAACCCATCCGCAAAGAACTTCTTATCCAAGAAATTGAAAAGCGGGTGGTCTTGAATAAAAGCCCGTCCTTGGGATGAACGGGCTTTTATCAGCTAACGAAGAACCTTCAGAGCAGCTTCGTAATTGGGCTCTTTCGTAATCTCTGGAACTAATTCGGAATAAATAACTTTATTATCGGGAGATAATATCACCACAGCTCGCGCAAAAAGCCCTGCTAGCGGTGTATCCAGCATTGTCACGCCCCAGTCTTTACCGAAGTCAGTTCGGAAGGCCGACAATGTTTCGCAATTGGCAATTCCTTCGGCGCCACAAAATCGAGCATTTGCAAAAGGAAGGTCTGCTGAAATATTAAGAATCACTGTATTCTTAAGGTCAGAAGCGACTTCGTTAAATTTACGGACAGAAGCGGCGCAGATGCCAGTATCGATACTTGGAAAAATACTGAGGACTTTGATTTTTCCCGCATAGTTGTCGATCGAAACTTCCGATAAATCATTTTTCACCATCTTAGCAAATGAAACCTTTTGACCCACGTGAGGAAGCTCTCCGATGGTATTGGCTGGATTTCCCTTAAATGTAATTTTAGACATAAGACTCCTTGGATTATTTGAGACGATGGTAACGTAAATTACCGAGGTCGCCAAAGAAATTTCTGGGGGGATCTTAAAATAAAAAAAAGGTGACCCTACGAAGGTCACCTTTTTGACATGAAGAATCGATTTTTCTAAATTATTGCGATGAAGTAGCGGATCCTTCGGGAGTGATCGTAATATCGACGCGACGATTCTGAGCTCGACCTTCTTTAGACTTATTGGTCGCAATCGGTTTCTCAAAACCAAATCCTGCTGACTTGACGTCAATATCCTTAAAACCATTTGATTTTAAGTAAGTTGCAACCGCATTGGCCCGCTCTTCTGAAATTTTCTTGTTTTGGGTTTCGTTGCCCGTTGAATCGGTGTGCCCTTCAATATTAATTTGAGAAGCATTCAAAGATTTAGCAACTTCAGAAACTTTTGCTAAAGTCGTCATGGAGGCGGCTGGCAAATCAGATCGACCACTGGCGAAGTTCATTTTCTTCAAACGAATAACAAGATTATTACCTTGCTGGTAAGCTTCGGCTTCGTCAGGAGTGAACTGACTTCGAGCTTTTTCGATCATTCGTTGCAGTTCAACATGCGCCTTGGCCGAAGTTAAATCAGCGTCTTTTGTTGCAAGCTCTGAACTTAGAACCTGATTTTTATTTTCTAAAGCCGTTTCAGTGGCAACCCCAGTTGCCGCTGCTTCAGAAAGATCGGTTTTTAGATTTTTGATCTGCCGATTTTGTGACACCAGCTTCAGTGCTGCGGGCTCGGATAAGTTTTTTCCATTTTGGGAAATGGTGGCCATCACATCCATCAATAAAGTGGCATCGGCGTTGGCCTCTTTAACAGCCGTCTGATAACCGTCAGGGTTTCGAACATTCGTCGAAATCACTGACTGGGCTGTTTTTAGCGATAACTCAGCTTTCTTGAAAGTCACGGGGGCTTTCCTTGAAGCACCCTCTTTCTGAGCGCCATTCACCATGGCTTGGGTTTTTCCAAGTTGATTTAAAATCACCGATCGACGTTCGAGATCGATGTAGCGATTCTGCAGCTTGGCCAATTTATCGGCACTTACTTTTGCTAAGCGATCCGAGTCAGCACTGACATCCGAATCTAACTCTTGCAGGTCGCTGCGCAATTCAGAATGATTTGAAACTCCAGCTTTAAGGGCCGCTTGCCGGGCTTCAAATAGACCAGGTGCTTTGGCTTCCCGATTCTCAGATGTGCTGTAGGCTTTCTCCAAGGAAGTTCGGCTTTGACGGAGATCATTTAAGATCTCTTCTTGTTTTTTCTGCTGAGCTAAATCTGTTTTTGCTTCTTCCCAAGACTTGAGGGATTTTTTAAAATCACTGGCGGCTAAAACATCAATATTTTTTGCGACAGCCGCCTGTAAATCAGTGCTCAATCTAGAAATTTCTTCTTGAGGGTTGGCCGTTGATGGGATATCGCCTTTTTTAACATCAGAGGCGCAGGCAACAAAAATAAAACTGCAAAATGCGAGCAGACAAGACAAGATAAATCGATTTCTATTAATCACAAAGTAGTTCCTATTCATGGTTTTGTTGAGGGCTCCTTTTTAAAATCTTAAGGAAGACCCGAAGCTTCAATCAGGCCCTCCGCCGGGTCTTTTGGCAATCGAGGACCCTAGTTGTGCGGAAAACGTATTATATGAGCAAAATTTTGGAGATAATATAATCGTTGCGCCGACATATTTCCCTTATTATATTTAAAAATACTTTCTTTCGGAGGCGATTTATGAAGCTCTTGTTTTTAGGTTTATTATTTTTTGGACACTTTGCAAAGGCTCAAAGTTCTTGCACTGATTGGACGAAGACTCGGAATGTAAGCTGTGTCTTTGCAGGTGATATGGCTGATTTATGGAAGCGACAGTGCCTGGAACCTTG
Source organism: Pseudobdellovibrionaceae bacterium (assembly GCA_043779385.1). Classification (GTDB taxonomy): domain Bacteria; phylum Bdellovibrionota; class Bdellovibrionia; order Bdellovibrionales; family Bdellovibrionaceae; genus JAYWDA01. The sequence continues at coordinate 4,969 of JAYWEU010000117.1, read as the reverse complement.
TGGTTATCGATCTGGATCCAATGGTTGCGCCAACGAAAGTATTTGCGTCGAAAGAAACATAAATCCGAATCAACTCGCTTCGAACTGCACGGATTGGACGCAAGAGTCAGGTGTGACATGCTTGAATGTGAACTCGGGTGATTGGGAGCAGCGTTGGGTTCGGGCTTGCCAAGCAGGCTTTGTGGCCTTGCAATGGTGCTCGAATGAAAGACCGCCCTCTTATTAGCGCCTAAATTGTTGTTGTCAAAAGTTTAGGCATCTATGATTCCATCATTTCAAATTTATTGAATTTGGCAGCTAAAAAGCACGGCCCTAGTCCTGCATCTGTAGTTCTTGGTTAATTGATACATCCAAGGAGTGCACTTTGAAACTGATGATTCTTATCACTCTGTGTTTGACGAGTTTGCAGGGTTTTTCGCAAGAAAACCCAATGGGATCAAGTTATGCCTTTTCTGGTGCCTGTTCCTCGCAAGGGTCTTGGACCCAATCTGCTTTGGCTTCAACTCAGAACTTGCGGAAAGTAACGCTGCAACTGAAAGATGATGCCAACTGCAAAGCCCTAGGGACCTCGGTTCAGGCCGCCATTGGAAATTTAGAAAGCCAAATTAAAACGGCCTCAGACACTCCTGGCAGGGCCAGTCGCCTTGCGCAAATTCCTCAAGAGATCGGTGCTCTTCGGGATTTTGCAACGGGATCTTCTGAGATGCGCTCTAAAGTTTTGGGTCTGATGATGGATCGTTCGATCGAAGGCGCCACTTTATCTGCGCAAGTTCCGCCGCCCTCCAGGGAAGAAGCGACCTCAAATTCAATGATTGATTTCGGGGCGCGGTTAAAAAGAAGCACCTCGGTCGGTCTATCAATGTTGAATCAAGTGGTTGATGCCATCCCACAGTTAGATCAATGCTTAACGGGCGACGGACAGGCCGCTTTGGGATCCTACCTTAGTATGGCCGTTCAAGTCGCGTCCTCGTTCGCAAGTGGTGGCGCTGATACCAACGGAAGTCAGCTGGCTGTGACAGTTTCAAAAATTACAAATCTAGTCCGAGAACGAAAATACACCAAAGTTTTAAGAAAATTAAATCAGCAAGAGTTTATGTCGTCCATGGCGTGTCTGATGGAAGTGACCAGTGAGTCTTTTTGCCAAGCACGAGATGGCATGAATCTGTTTAAAACAGGTATGGCCAGTTTAAATCTGAAGGACATTTCAAATAAAACAGTCTCCGAAAAAAATCCTTTTGCGGGCTATTATATTCTGAACACCCATGTGCCAAATCTCACTCGATGGCTGCAGAAGTTACAGATTGGTGTTGATCCAAAGCTTCCGACCGATGCTCTTTTTCAAAATAAAATATTAGATGAAGTTAATGATTATAATAAAGGTGTTAAAAGTCTTTTAGGACTTTATAATACTTCATTGCTAACGATTAAATCTTTGCCGACCCTTGAGGGTAAGCAAAATGCGGTCGTCGCCTTAGTCAACGCGATTTATGACCAAATGGTGAACGGCGGTTCAAATCGTGGCGGGGATCGAACTAACTTTTTTATCACGGGAAAGACCTATACAAAAATTCCATTTTTATTGATGGAGATCCCAATTCCTGACCAGGTTTCTGGAAAGGTCATGCCCATGATGAATTATAGTGATTGGCTTCAGTACAATATGGCAAATATTCCGGCTTTGCAGGATCCCGAGGCTTTGGCTGAAAAAATTGGCCGCAATATGAAATCGATCATTGCTGAAGCGAATCTTTCTTCGATCGAGTATTTTAACAAGTGGTTTATCGTTGATAAAATGGCTTTGGCGACCGAGTCCATGGTCGACATTAATTACTCGGTCCGAGACAGCTTAAAAGCCATCGATGATTATCTTAAAATTCTGCAATCTCGTGTCGTTTCATTGAATGGAGAGATCTCTACGATTCCTATGATTGTGGACACCCGGGTGCGTTTGAAGAAAATTTTAGATCAATATGATCGGATTCAGTCTTTGGGGCACGAATTTAATGGTAAAAATTATGGTCGAATGTCGGCCGAAGAGCTACAAAAAATTCCTCAGGCTTATGAAGAGCTGATCAACACGGTTTATGATCAATTTATGGTGATGCTAGCAAGATCAGGATTCGTTGCCAACCGTCTGACCACCTTTGTTTATCAAGATTATATTATGCTGATTCGGAATAAAGTTAATTTCACCAATTACCAGCGCGAACTTTTTACGGCCTTAGGCATGGGTGCTCTGGAGCGAATGATTCAAAATCTAGGGGGCAATCCTGCCAATGTGCAAAGCGATCTCAATATGGCGCTCAGAATTAATAAAGGAAATATTGAAGCCCTAGAGATGCTCTTAAAAGATAATGTGATTGCGACAATCTCTGAACTGAAGTTAACGGCTGATGGAAAATATGGAAACGCAAGTGCTCTGACTCGGGATAGTTTGAATCGGTTGATGAAGGACTATGCTCATGAAAAAGGAAGGCCTTATTTCGATATTCCGCAGACGCCTTTAAGTTTGTATCTAACCATCCCGCAAGAGTTCCCGTTATTGATGGCTTACTTATTTCAGCACTCTGATAGGTATCGGTTTTCTTCTCCCCACATGAGCGAAATAGGTCCGCAAACAGAGTACAATGATGTGTCAGGAGTTTATGCGCAGATGTGCGTTCAATCACTTGCATTTTTTGATCAAAAGCCACTGATCGATTTATGTCAAAGAGCTGTTCTGACAAGCCCCATGACGAACGATCCTGATTACAGTGTCGGCTACCTGACACGCTTGAATTCTCATATGAATGACAAAGATAAAACTCCGCAAACAAGAGTTTCGTTAAATCATTCGGAGCGCATTTGTGCTTTTCGCGATTTCAATCGTAAAAACATGGTGCTTTATATGGCGATGGGGAAGCACTAGCTAAGACTTTTCACGTAATTTAAAATTTCAGCCGCATGCCCGGCGGCTTTCACTTTCCTAAATTCACCGACTAATTTTTGATTTTCATCAATGATAAAAGTGCTGCGTTCGATGCCCATCACTTTTTTTCCATACATATTTTTCTCTTTGATCACTTCAAAAAGTTGGCAAAGCTCTTCATTTTCGTCTGATAACAGCTCAAATTTGAAGTCATATTTACCGATAAACTTTTCATGGGCATTGAGACTGTCTCTGGAAACTCCCAAGACCACCGTGTTTAATTTTGAAAATTGGGGCAGCAGCTGATTGAATTCGATGCTTTCGGTGGTGCAGCCAGGAGTGTTGTCTTTAGGGTAGAAATAGAGAACGATCTTTTTTCCCTTCCAGTCTTGAAGAGTGCGACTTTCTCCGCTGGAGGAGGGTGTTTTTAAAGAGAGAGCTTTTTTATTGATAAGGATTTTTGAGGTCATAAAAAACGTTTATTCAAAGCCTGAACCTAAGTCAATAAATCAACAATGTCTTGCGGCGCAAAAGGCTTCGCTAAAATTTTCACATGGCGGCGGCCGTCATGCTGGACTGTTTTATCCAGCAGAACATCGGTGTCAGATCCAGTCATAATGACAAACTTGACCTGTTGATTAAATTCACTGATTGAATCGATCAGATCCAAGCCGGATTCCTTTGGAAGAATCAAATCTGTGACAACAAAGTCTGTGGGCTCTTTAATAAATTCCTCTAAGGCTAATTTGACAGTTGTGCATGTTTTAGTTTTAAAACCAAAGGCGGCTAAAATATCTGCTAAGCATCCTGTGAGAAGGACTTCATCATCAACAATCAAGACTGATTTTTCGTTTAGGAGTTTCATGGACCTCATTAGGTAAACTGTAATTAGTATACCAAGGAGGCGAGGCCACTAATATCTAAAACATGAATAATAAGAAAAAAGAAATTTTTCCTGACCGCTGGGGCTAAGGGGTGCCTAAAGGTAAAATCCATTCAGATGAGAGATAGAAACATGAGTTAAAAAATGTTTTTTCTGTGTTTTAGCATAGGAGGCTACTGATATGCGGCTCACCACTGGTAATCATTGCTTCGTTTCTTAAATTTGTTAGCCTTTCTTTTATGAAAAAAACAATCACATTTATTTTTGTCTCGTTGTTTTGTTGGGTGAGCTTCGCTGCCGATCTTAAGGTGGGGGATCCTGCGCCCGTGTTCTCATCAACTACTGATCAAGGTAAAAACTTTTCTTTATCGGATCGCAAAGGCCAATGGAGCGTTCTTTATTTTTATCCCAAGGCAGAAACACCTGGATGTACGACACAAGCTTGCGCCTTTCGCGACAGCATCAATGTGATCCGAGCTGAAAGTGCTGATATCTTTGGCATCAGTGGAGACACGGTCGCCGACATTGCGGCTTTTCATAAAAATCATAATCTGAATTTTACTTTGCTGGCAGATCCTGATTCTAAGATTATGGATCTTTATGGTTCAAAAATGATGGGTTTGAAAATGTCTAAAAGGTGGACTTTTATTATTGATCCAGATTTAAAAATTCGAAATATTGAAAAAGATGTCGATCCTGCTAAAGATGCTGTTCGTGTGGCCCAGCAGATTCACAATCTTAAAACTAAGAAGTAAATCATATTTACGCCTTTTTTACACCCGTAGCGTCCAGAGTCCCTCATGGACACTGGGACAGAATGCTATTATTTTCCTAAAAATATAGGGAAACGACAATATGAAAACCCATGGTCCCTCGCAACCGCAGGGCTTGCTCAGCCGCCTCCGAAGAATCTTGGTCGGGGCGCCAAAAGACTTAACGGACACCTCTCTTTTTCACAAAATCTCTTTAATCCCTTTACTGGCTTGGGTTGGCCTTGGGGCTGATGGACTGTCTTCTTCGGCTTACGGGCCCGAAGAAGCTTTCAAGGCTTTCGGTGAACATACCTATTTGGCGGTGCCTCTGGCGCTGATGATGGGACTGACCGTTTTCATCATTTCGGCCGCTTACAGACGAATTATCGAAGAATTTCCACACGGCGGTGGTGGTTACGTGGTCGC
>JAYWEU010000116.1:0-13867 GCA_043779385.1 Pseudobdellovibrionaceae bacterium | reverse complement strand
ACCCGAATTTTTCGGTGACGGTGCTTTTTGTTGAGGAAACCCTGCCCCCTGAAGAGGCGGCGTTCCAGGAGGACCCGCTGGAGGAAAGAGCTGTCTGACGGGCGTTGGCATGGGCTGGGCTTGTTTGACCATGGGTTGAGGGCGAAGCGCTACAACGGTGCTGTTTCCAAGCTCTGCAGACCGCATGCTTTCTGGCATTAAAAAATGCACTTCGCTGTCACCAATATAAATTTTTTCACCAAAGTTAACGGTTTCTGTGTGAACTTTTTGACCGCGATAAACAATGAAGTTTTTTTGACTCAAATTTGTGATCGTCACACCTTTGCTTGAAAATTTAATCTCGGCATGAAGACGACTGACTTTGGGATCTTCTGAAAGAACGATATCATTTTCAGGACCGCGCCCGATGGTCACCAAAGATTTGTTCAAAACAAACTTTTTCCCAGCGTGAGGACCCTGGATAATTTCAATTTTAAAAGGACTTGTTGTCGTTACGTTGGCAGCCGCACTCACTCGGAACCTCCGGCGGCTGGCAATAACGTCACAATGTAATAATCAAGTGGTTGCCCAAAAGCTTGACAGTGAATCAAATAGGCTTGGCCACCAAATTCCAACTGATCTGAATGGGACGTGAACGGGGCTTCACGAGATCGGTTCATTAAAAATTCTAAGTTTTGCAGTAATGATTGATCTGACAATTGACTTATATTTTGATTCAAAAGTTGGCCATTGGAAGAATGAAGCAGTTTTTCAAAGGCGGCATTCGCAGCTGCAATCTGACCACCTTCACGAATGACTAAAGTAGGATCTTTTATAATATTTACCACTTTGGCAGCTTCATCAGCATAGGAAGCTGCCATCGAAGGCCCGGCGTGATCTCCATGCCCTTGACGAGTCAGTAAGCTATTTAAATTGCTGATTAAGTTTTGCAAGGCTGGATACTGAAATTGACTTGATAGATTGTCTTTCTTTTCTCGGAGGGCCACGTCAAGTTGTGTATTTAAGTCGGTCAAAGGATATTCAATCAGCTTGTAAAGAAAATAAAACATACCGAAGCCCACGATAAAAGCTAAAATAAGGGTTTGCATAAATAAACTGACAGCTCGATTGTCATCAAAAGCAATTGATCCAACATCATACAGGACAATCGCGTGATACTTCACACTGGGCTCACCGCTGACAGGATCATAAACACCAATCGGGTAACTGGCGCCAATCGTATTCCCATCTAAGACTTCCACTTGTTGCTTATTTTCTCGGCGAGCGGAATGCACAAACGGAATATCTGGAATTTTTCCCTGCTGCGAAGCTGGCGCAATAATCAATCCGTCTACTTGCTGAATAATAAAAGCTTGTTTAACGCCTTCTTCGTTTTCAATGGTATAAGTTTGCACAGACGCAGAGGCCCCTTGCATCAATGCTGTTTGGTTCAGCATGGCTAAGGATCGCGCTAAAGATAACACCCGCCGTTTGCTTTCATTAATAATACTGGCTTTACCAATTTGAATCGCAGGCAACATACATAACATGGTCACGATGACTATCAAGACCGCCAGAAATCCGCCAACCACCCATTTAAATTCAGCATACTCTGGCAATCGATAAACACCGGGCAAAGCCACTCGATTAAGATAATCTTCGATATTACTGATCAAGCCTTTTACAAAACCCTGGCTGGTCATATAATTTTGCGAAACGGCCATCTGTGGTTGATTTATTTCAGGTGTTGGGTGTGGGTGTGACTGTTGCGGCATTTGATATTGAGTCGCTGCACTCCCCTGGAACTGCTGCTGACTGCGATGGGTTGATTGAACTTTAGAGTCGGCAGGAACAAGTTCAAAGATTACATCATGAATCGCAGCCTTTGTTCCTAATTTTAAAAGGCCACTTTGAATTTTAACGCCATTTAACAAAGTTCCGTTCCTGGACTTTAAATCCACAATCATCACTTTGTCTGGAAAAACAGAAACTTCACAATGCTCTTTTGAGGCTCCCACAGTGAGGACCTGAATATCGCATTCTTTACTGCGGCCAAGAACATTTTTTCCGGCCTTCAAGTTATAAATTTTTCCGGCTTGCGGGCCGTTTAAAAACTTAATGGCCCACATGCAGTTGATCTCCTAATTCAATATTCAGCCGGCGAACACTTCCCGCGGCTAATTCGATCACCGAATCGGCTTTCCAATAAAACTTGGTCAGACGCCAAGGCAAAACATTTTCAACCACCGCTTTCACAGTCATCGTTTGATCGATAAAAATACAATCGATTGCAAAAGACATAAAAAAGGTATGGATGCTTCTGCAGTGACCAATCCAAAGTCCTTCGTTGGCCGAAAGATTCCTTTTTGGAATCAAACCAAGACCTCTGGCTTTAAAAGTTTTTGCAACTTCTAAGTCCAAGATCAGAACTTTATTTTTTGTTCGACTGCTTAACACGGCCATCCTTACGTTTTCCTTACTTTGCCCCATACATAAATGAAATTGCGACCGGTCCAAAAACCATTATAAAAATCGCTGGGATAATAAAAATCATCATTGGAATCATAATCGCTTGCGAAGCTTTTGCTCCGGCTTTTTCAGCTCTGACAAATCTTTCCAGGCGCATTTGCTCGGATTGATCTTTCAAGACTTGGGTGATGGGCGATCCCGACCTTTCGGCATCGATCAAGACCGCGACAAAACTGGTGATCTCAGAAATGTCCAGACGATCAGCCATTTCCTTCAAGGCATCGGCTTTCGATGATCCCATAGAAACTCTCTGCAAAAGATTTCCAAACTCTTCGGCTAAAACACTTTCTGTGCCGCGCGCTTTATCCACAATCCGCTGAATCGCTGAGAAAAAATCCAGTTGCGCTTCGACTGATAAAGCTAACAAATCAATAAAAAATGGCAGGTCGCCACGAACCGAAATCTCACGACGTTTTTTTTCGGCCTTGGCATGCATGATCGGTAAATACATTCCAATAGGAATCATTAAAAAAATCCAAAAATAGCTGATTTGCAATTCGAAGGCAAAATTCATTAAGCAGCAGAATAGGGGGAACATCACGCCCCATAAAATCTGCAAACCAATAAATTCATCTTCGTTCAGCTCTCTCGACAATCCTCCGGTTTTAATATAATCTCGAATCCGCGCTCTGTAGCTGGAACTTTTTATTTTGATCGCATGTTGGATTGTGAATTGATGGATCAAAGGCCTTGAAAAATTAATCACTGGATTTTTTGATTTTGCGGGTTCGCTGTTGTTGGCCCAAGACAATTGTTGCTTGTCAGAATTGTTGGAAATCATAGCAGAAACAAAGAGGTAGATTGAAAATCCACCTAAGACTGCACCAAGCATAAGCATTAATTCTGCGCTTCCCATACGACCCTCTTTGTGATGAATTGGTGATATGTACCAACTCGTCTTGGCATCTGAATCACCTCGCCGAAAACAGCTTCTTGAAAAAGCTGGTTTCGACTTTCGTGTCTGCCCTAGTAAGATATCGGAAATACTTGATAAAAGTTTGAATGTGAATGAGCAGATTTTAGATCTTGCTCGACAAAAGGCTAGGACGGTTTTTTCCTCTCTGAAGGCCTCTATGAACGAACCTTACATAGTCTTAGGTTCAGACACCGAAGTCATTTTTGAAGGTCAGACCTTAGGAAAGCCCTCGGACCCCGACGATGCTTACCGAATCCTTAGATCTTTGTCGGGGAATCAGCACACCGTGATCACTGCCATTTGTATGATCGAAAGTCTTTATGGACAAGAGTCCTGTGAATATGAACTGAGCCAAGTGGTTTTCAAATCCCTTAGTGAGGAAAAAATCTGGTCCTATATCCAGTCCGGAGATCCGATGGATAAGGCCGGTGCCTATGGTATTCAAGGTCCAGGCCGAGAGCTGGTCGATCATTTTGAAGGAACATTGGAAAATATCATGGGATTACCGATCGACAGAGTGAAGTCAATTCTACAAAAAAACTCGTGGAAAATAAAATGACCGAATTGCACTCTTTGGCAGAAGTTAAACTTCAGATTTTAGAAATCTGTCGGCAAAAAAAACGATCCCCAGATTCTGTGAAAATTTTAGCGGTTTCCAAACTTCAATCTCATGAAAAAATTAAAAACTTGTTAGCCCAAGGCCAAATCAATTTTGGCGAAAATTACGTGCAAGAATTTAAAGAAAAGCAGGCTTCTTTTTTAGAAAATCAAATTCAATGGCATTTGATTGGTCATCTTCAGAAAAATAAAGTAAAGGCCATCGTTGGAAACTGTTTCTTAATTCACTCCGTGGATTCCATGGATCTTGCGCAAGAAATTAACAAACGAGCGGCGACGGCTGGCATTCGCCAAAAAATTCTTTTACAAGTCAATGTTGCTAGCGAAACTTCGAAAGAAGGATTTATCCCTGAAGTTCTGAAAAATGAATTTAAAAATATTTTTCGACTGCCTCATTTGGAAATTTCTGGTTTAATGACCATGCCTCCTTTTGTGGACAATCCTGAGGACAATCGACTTTACTTCCGAAAACTGAAAACTTTTCTTCGCAGTCTGCAATTGGAAAATGGAGACCCACCGTCTTTTTGTCAGCTTTCCATGGGCACCAGTCAAGATTATCAAGTTGCTATTGAAGAAGGAGCCACTTGGATTCGCCTTGGCAGCACTCTTTTTGGCTCTCGCCAATAATTTGAATTTATAAATTAAATTTACAAAGGCCCACCTAAGAAGCTATTGTGAATGAAGAGGTCCTACATGAATCAAATTTTAAAAACAAAAAAAATTGGTTTTCTGGGCGCAGGCCATATGGCCCAGGCGATCCTCCGCGGACTTCTTGACACTGATTTTATTCAAGCAAAAAATCTATGGGCCTCAAGCCGAACGCCAGGAAAATTGCAGAAGCTGCAGCAAGAATTTAGCATTAATATCGCTTCCAGCAATGAAGAGCTGATTGAAACTGTCGATATCGTCATCTTAGCACTAAAACCTCAGGATTTATTGCCAGCCATTGAACCCATCGCAAAAAATTTTAGCGAAGATCAGATTGTCATCAGCTTGGCCGCAGGCATTCGAATGGATACTTTAGAAAAACATATGCAGCAGTGCCGCTTGGTTCGCTTGATGCCGAACACCCCTTCTTTGATTGGCCGAGGGGTCATTGGTTATTTGTTGAATGATGAAAACGATGCCGGCTTAGATGATATGACAGAAAGTCTTTTTTCTAAATTAGGTCACGTGATCCGCATGCAAGACGAAGAACAGCTGGAAGCCTTGACCGTTGCGGCCTCGGCTGGAACAGGTTTTGTTTTTGAACTGATGATGTATTGGCAAGATTGGATTGAAGAGCACGGTTTTGAAAAACAAGCGGCTAAAGAAATCACTCTTGAAACTTTTCTTGGCGCAGCTTTATTAGCTTCTCAAACACCAGACGTAGGTCTAGAAGAACTTCAGGCGCGCGTCGCCTCAAGAAAGGGTGTCACCGCCGCTGGACTTCAGTCCCTTCGAGAGCTCGAAGTCGAAAGAGCTCTTAGAATTAGTTTTGAAAAAGCTGCCATGCGGAACTCTGAATTATCAAGAGATCTTAAATAGTCTTGCTCGTTCCCCCGAAGTCGCTTTATCCTAAAAGAGTTCACGGAGGAACAGCTATGAAGATTTCCCCTATCGATATCACGCATAAGACTTTTGGCAAAAAACTGATGGGCCTTGACCCTGAAGAAGTGATGCATTTTCTTCAAATGGTCGCTTCACAAATGGAAGCGACGATCCACGAAAGAAATTCTTTAAAAGAAGCTCTTCGCGAAAAAGATTTAAGTCTGTTGGAATATAAAGACCGCGATAAAATTTTAAAAGACACGATCGCAACAGCAACTCAGATGTCTGAAAGGCTACGTCAAGACGCCGACCGCGAAGCTAAATTAATCGTCGCTGATGCTCAACAAAAAGCTGAAATGATCACTCGGGATTCCAGAGATTCTTTGAAAAAAATGTATCACGAAGTCACCGAGCTTAAACGCATTCGTATGCAATTTGAAGCCAACCTTCGGGCCGTCGCTCAGGCGCATTTGACCTTGCTTGAACAAGGCGAAAAATATATGCCACAAATGCAAATGACACAGTTTAATTTAAATCCCACACCGACAGAGCAAAGCAATAGCAAAACTCCCAGTATTTCACCCTTATCAACATGATCGATGGAATGGACCAGGGGCCTAGCCTCTGGTCTTTGAATCAAGACCCCTAAAAATTAAAGATGCTTCTTTTTCTTCTTCTTATTTGAGCGAAGTTCAATTTTCATTTCAACATCGTCCATTTTTTCTTTAAGCTCTTCAGGAGCTGGGGCGTAAACCGGCTTTGCAATGGGTGCTTGTCGAGGTGGAGTCGCCGGTGTGGCTTTGAAAATTCTCTGATCAACGCCATCATTTGTGTCCTCTTTAAAGGTCTCTACCTTTTTATCGGTGCTTAACCGCGAAGTTTCACTGACAGGAATTGACACCTCTCGCCTATGATTCCGTTTCAAAGAACTGCTTCCAAAGGTCCAACGAAGTCCTGACTCGACATGAGGTCCGTTCGAATAATTATTTCCAACTAATGGGATTCCACCTGCGATCCAAATCATAAAATCACGACCAAAGCCGATTTTTAAATACAGATTGGAATCGATGACGGATGGATTTGTCGCGTAATATTTGGCACTACCGCCATTAACTCGGGATCGCAAAGCGTCACGGACCGCTTCGCTAGCGGCCCCTTTATCTTTATCATCTGTTATGGATTGAAAGCCAAAAATTTCTCCGCCCAAGGTCGTTCCGTCAAACGCCCACTCGGCATTTAAGCCCCAAGGAAATAAATTAGAACGCCCCTTGTCGCGGTAGGAATAACCACCATACCCAAAAATATAAAAACTGCGGAAATCAAACTGCAGGTTTAATTTTCCTGTCAGCTCATTCGCCGCCTCACTATTCATCACATTATCCTGGGCATTATCGACTTTTTCTAAATCAAAAAGTCCATAAAATTCTAAAATAAACTGCGGAAATGAATTGCCTAAAAGGTATTCTCCTCCCGCAAAGATCTTATTCAGGGTTGAATTACTTCGCGTTGCATCGGTGCTATTGCTTTCAGCGATTCCGACATTAAAATTACCAAAGGCATTAAAATCATCGCTGATCCCATACTTGACCCCGCTCGTAATATCGACGATTTGAAAATAATTAGAATTCGGTAGGTCCGAGATCTTTCCAGACGTGTTAAAGTTAGTCTTCGATTTCAAATAACTGACTTGGGACTGGGCTTGCCAAAGACCGGCTTCAAAATGTTTGTAATGATTTATCGCAAAACTCTGGCCGAAACAGAACAATATGCCTAAGATAATAAGAGTGGGATTTAAAAATTTCATCAGGCCTTTATAATAACAGGGTGTTCGCAGAGGTAAAGCAATTGTCAGAGAATAATAAAAAATCTCAAAAGCTGTTTATCTTCTTAACTGTGTTTATCTATTTACTTGGTTTCGGCATCATTATTCCCATCACACCCATCCTAAGTCGAGATCTTGGCGCCACTTCCACCCAGGCTGGCTTATTGATGTCGTGTTATTCCTTGATGCAGTTCTTGTTTTCCCCTTTTTGGGGTCGCCTGAGTGATCGTCTGGGACGCAGGCCTATTTTACTGTTTTGTATTTTAGGAGAGGGCCTTTCTTATATTCTTTTTGGTTACGCCAGGAATTTAGAAACTTTATTTATCGCCAGAATCCTAGCGGGATTTTTTGGCGCAAGTATTTCAACAGCTTCTGCCTACATTTCAGATATCACCCCAAATCATGAACGCTCCAAGGGCATGGCGTTGATCGGGGTTGCTTTCGGCCTTGGTTTTGTTTTTGGCCCTGCCCTAGGTGGCCTTTTATCGCTATGGGGAAAACATATTTCACCAGAACCTTTTTTTTCAACGACTTTCACGGCGCTTTGGGTGGCGGGAATTTGTTTGGCTAATTTTATTTTCGGGTGGAAGTTTTTAACAGAATCTTTAACCGAAAAAGCGCTCCCCCGCGCAAAATCTTCGCGGCTGAAAATGATTGCCGCCAAAATGAAGACACCCACTCTGGGTCCACTGATGACCGTTTATTTTTTAACCTCGCTGTCGATGTCATCTATGGAAGCCACTTTAGTTTACTTTATGGGTGAAAAGTTTAAATGGGGACTGCAAGAAGTCAGCTTTGGCTTTGCCTACATCGGCGTGATGCTAGTGTTCACTCAAGGTTTTATAGTCCGCCGTTTGATTCCCAAAGTTGGAGAACAAAAAACTTTATTAACCGGTTTGATTTTTTTCCTGATCGGTATGACGGGAATCGCGATGGCTCCGAATATTCCCTTGATGGCTGTGACGATGACATTTTTAGCTATCGGTAATGGCCTTACGAATCCATCAACTTTAGGCAGTATCAGTTTGATCAGTGGAGCTGATGAACAGGGTCTAATTCTTGGCGTGACACAAAGTCTTTCTTCTTTGGGAAGAATTCTAGGTCCCTTGATGGGTGGATTTATCTATGCTTCCATCGCAATTACGGCGCCATTTTATTTTTCTGGCCTGATGGGACTTTTTGGTTTGGGAATTGTCTTTTTAATTTATAAAAATATTCCGATCGCGGGGAAAAGGGTGAACGTCTAATGTCAGAACAAAAAACTCATTTTTTACCGCTCCAGCGTCCTGATCAAATTGAAAATGTTTTAAAGAAAATCAATATTTGGTGCAATATCACTTTGCACATAACTCCCTATAAAGACTTTAAAGTTCAAAGCCTTCAGCGCTATGAAAAAACTTTTGAACTGACTTTTACAGCACTCAGTCCCGTTGTTGGGCCTTGCTATATTCGTTTTACCATCGATGAAATTATCTATCAAATTGATGGCGAGCTCCAGTTGCAAAATAGCGGTTATGTTTTCAGTTACAAAGAATTCAGTCGTGAACTTAAACGTCGAATTTTACGGGTTGAAATTTCTGAAGACTATCCAGCCCACTTTGTTCTTGAACACGCAGCTGGTCAGAAAACTCAGGAAGAGACCAAGTTGATGGACATTCACACGGATGGATTTTTATTTTCGTCTTGGAATCCGCTTTCGATCAAGGCGGGCGATTTAGTTCGTGGCCAGATGCGAATAAGTAAATTTAACGAAGTTCAAATCGCAGGGGTCGTTCGTCATTGCATAAAAAAAGATGGTCGAATTATGGCCGGCGTCGAGATCCATCATCACGAGTTTGGCAGTGAAGAAAAAATGGCCGAGCTAATGACTTTTTTCAAGCGTGATGTCAAAAATCGAAGTCCCTCTTAGACATTGCCCAAGGCTGCCAAATCCGCTAATCTTTTCACAGTATGATGGAAAAGCTGGCAGATCGATATAATCCCCAAGACGTTGAAGCACGGACCTATCAATGGTGGGAATCTTCTGGCTTTTTTAAAGCCGACGATCGCAGCACCAAGCCGCCTTTTGCAATTATTCTACCGCCACCTAACGTCACTGGTTTTTTACATTTAGGTCACGCTTTGGATCACACCATTCAAGATTTGCTGATTCGCTGGAAGCGAATGTCAGGCTTTAATGCTTTATGGTTGCCAGGCACCGATCACGCCGGAATCGCGACTCAAAACGTTGTTGAAAAAGAGCTCAAAAAACAAGGAACCAATCGTCATGAATTAGGTCGTGAAAAGTTCGTCGAAAAAGTTTGGGAATGGAAACACACTTACGGCGATCGAATCACTCAGCAGATGCGGCGTGTGGGCGATTCCTGTGATTGGGACCGACTGACTTTTACCTTAGACGACAATGTCTCAAAATCCGTCCGATCCGTGTTTGTGAGTCTTTATAAAAAAGGATGGATCTATCGCGGCTTACGTTTAGTCAATTGGAGTGGCCCTTTAGAAACGGCGATCTCTGATTTAGAAGTTGAGCATAAGCAAGTCAAAGGCGCTCTTTATCATATTCAATATCCTTTGGAAGATGGCAGTGGACATTTAACGGTGGCCACAACCCGTCCCGAGACAATGTTGGGTGATTCGGCCCTCGCGGTCAATCCTGAGGACGAACGCTACAAACATTTAGTTGGAAAAATTGTCATCGTTCCGTTGATTCAACGGAAAATTAAAATTATTGCTGATGCTTATGTAGATAAGGAATTTGGCTCAGGTGTTGTCAAGATCACTCCAGCCCATGATTTCAACGATTATAAGGTGGGGAAAACTCACAAGCTTGAATTTATCAATATTTTAGACCGCAAAACATTACTGAACGAAAATGCCGGCAGTTACAAAGGCATGAAAGTCGCCGATGCTCGCAAAAAAATTATCGAAGATTTAAAAGCATTAAATCTTTTAGAAAAAGAAGAGCCCCATGTTCACTCCGTAGGTCATTGTTCACGCAGTGGCGCCGTCGTTGAACCTTTTTTATCAGATCAGTGGTTTGTTAAAACTGAAAATTTAGCTATTCCCGCAAAACGAGTGGTTGAAAGTGGTACGATTCGCTTTGAACCAGAATCGTGGACTAAAGTTTATTTGCACTGGATGAATATTATCGAAGATTGGTGTATTTCGCGCCAACTTTGGTGGGGTCATCGAATTCCAGCTTGGTTTTGCAATGCTTGCCAACATATTACGGTGATTGAAAACGATCCAGGCCAGTGCGAAAAGTGCCAAAGCAAAGACATCAAACAAGAAGAAGATGTCTTAGATACTTGGTTCAGTTCTGCATTATGGCCTTTTTCAACCATGGGCTGGCCCGACGACACTGAAACACAAAAAACTTTTTATCCGACAACATATCTTGTGACCGGCCACGATATTATTTTTTTCTGGGTGGCTCGCATGATTATGATGGGCCTTGAGTTTAAAAAAGATGTGCCTTTTAGAACCGTTCTTTTGCATGGACTTGTGCGGGACTCACAAGGCAGAAAAATGTCAAAAAGCCTGGGCAATTCCATTGATCCCATGGAAATCATCGATAAGTACGGTGCTGACGCTTTAAGATTTAATTATTTAGCTCATTTATTTTCTGGAAAAGATTTTAAGTTTTCTGAGCAACGCATTGAAGGCTACAGAAACTTTATGAATAAAATCTGGAATGCGGCCCGCTTTGCCTTAACAAATCTTGAAGATTTTAAAACACCTGCTGAGGGAACTAGAGCCTTACCAAATCGACCCGCGATGAGCGTTTTTGATCAATGGATTATTTTTAAACTTCAAGAGGTTGAAAAAAACGTCGATCAAGCTTTAGAAAAGAATAACTTATCCGAGGCCTCACAGGCTTTGTACCAATTTATTTGGGGTCAATTTTGTGATTGGTACATCGAATTTTCAAAACAAATTTTAAACGGTCCTCCCAGCGAAGAGAGAAGAGCGACTCAACTTGTGATGGCCCAAGTTCTGAATCGCATGATGCGCTTACTTCATCCTTTTTGCCCCTTTATCACCGAAGAGATTTATCAAAAACTTCCCATCAAAGGGACGGCTTGTATCATTGATCAATATCCAACCCTTAGAAATGATAAAGACTTCCTGGCGCTTGGAACTGAAAAGGCCAATATCGAAGTCGATGTTGTGAAAGAAGTCATCACTGCAATTCGAAATATTCGTGGTGAAAACCGCCTTAGCCCCGCTTTAAAAATAAATGTTCGCCTTGGGGTGGCCGAGCCCGATACGCAAAAAATTCTAGGAAATAATCGCTCGGCCATTATGACATTGGCCCGCATCGAAGACTTAAGCATCGGTGAAGAGGGCAATCTATCCAAGTGCGCTGTGACCACAGTCAACGTACAAGGCTTAAACGTTAAAGTGATTATTCCTTTAGAAGGCTTGGTTGATTTCAACGAAGAGATTAATCGCATCCACAAAACCATCGAAAAACTACAAAAAGATATCAATCTTTTGTCCGGCAAACTTTCCAACGAAAAATTTGTTCAAAATGCCGACGAGGATGTCGTGGCTGCCGATCGCATTTTGTTGGATCAATCACGAATTCAGTTGGCTTCCTTACAAGAAGCCTTGGTGCGATTCCAAAATTAAATCAAACCGATTTCGCGAAGTCGTTGCATCAAGAAATCTTCCGCCGAAATATCTGCGTACTTGGCGCCAGATCCCTTGCAAGATTCCAAACAGCTGAGCAAGGCGTCTGGATGCGGATGCATAAAAAATGGCATTGAATATCGTGGGCTATTTTTTGCTTCCGGCGTATTCACAACTTGATGAGTGGTCGATGGAATCACATCGTTAGTTAACCGAGCTAACATATCGCCCGCATCGACGATCAAAGTTCCAACGTCACTTTTTACATCCAACCAAGTTCCATCTCGGTCTTTCAACTGCAAACCCGAAGCCGTGGCGGCCGGAAGAATCGTGATAAAATTAATATCTTCGTGCGGAGCTGCCCGCAAACATCGAGGATCCGTTCCCTCAGGAATGGCCGGGTAATGCAAAAGTCGCAAGATTGAGTTTCCATCTTGAACCATGTCACCCAAAAAATTCTTTTTCACTTCTAAAGGCGAAGTTAAAGCTTCCAGCATGGCTTTTCCAGCCACTTCCAAATCATGATACAGCTTTAAAAAAATAGTTTTAAATTCAGGAAATTCTGTCGGCCAAATATTGGGCGGATACCGACCGGTCATCGCATGACCTTCCGGCAGCTCACGCCCGACATGCCAAAATTCTTTTAAATCCATCAAAACTGAATCTTTGGCATGCTCGGTGCCGAACGGAGTATAGCCACGCTGCCCGCCACCAAACTTAGAAATATATTTTCTTTTTTCAGGCTCGGCTAAAGCAAAAAACTGCTGCAACATTTCGTAGGCTTGCTTTAACAAAGAAGCTTCGACGCCATGGTCTTTTAAAATAATAAAACCGTAATCTTTGATGCCGGTGAATAAGCCATCGACGAAACGCTGCCGATCCGTGCTGGATCCAGAAACATATTCGCCTAAACTTAAAGTTGGGACCTGGCGATTTTCAGTGGTTGGCTTTGACAATTGAAGGTCTTGAATTGTTTCCATGTTCCCCCCGGTTCAAAAAAACAAATATAGCACTGCTTTCTGATAAACGAGTCATGCATTTCACGCAAGTTATCATTTCAAGCTTGCAGGTCTTTCGATAGCAATGACAGAAATCAGATCTGGCGAAGGAAATTCAAAATGAATATCAGAGTCATAAAAACGCACTCGATGATCCTGGCGGTAGGGACTTTTAGATCCCTCAAAGCCACGATAAACTAAAGGCCGCGGATCCAATTTTAACAGCGCCTCGATCTGCTCTTGAATTCTAGCAACTGTCGACTGAGTCTGCCAGCTCTTTAAAACTTCTAAAGAGCTTAAAGAAAACTCAACCCGGCGTTCATTTTGCGCAGCTTCGGAGGTCCAACCGGTTCTAGCCAGCGGTTTACTTTCGACCTCGGGCAAATAGGGTTTGATATCCAAAATAGGTGTTCCATCGATCAAATCAATGCCTTCTAAAATTAAAGTGTCTTTTTGAATCTCCACGAGCTCTACCAAAGACAGGCCGATGGGATTAGGTCGATGGGGCGTGCGAGTTGCAAAAAGGCCGATGGGTTCGCCACCCAAACGTGGCGGATGAACTTTCGCATGGTAGCGGGCCGACTGATTCTTATGGAAAGCAAAGATCAACCAAAGGTGGCTAAAACCCTCGAGGCCCTGTAATGCCAGCTCAGGCTGCAGATCAGATCTTAGCGTAAGTTCGGCCCGCGCCCCAGAAACCAAGCCCGGTTGGCGAGGAGTTCCGAACTTATCGGGATAGCAGGATTTAAGAAAACCAATGGGAGTCAGGTCCATTCACCCTGTATAAACTTCTTTTGGTGCAATGCGCAAGGGATTGTTCTGACACTTTTTCGCCACATTCCA
>JAYWEU010000115.1:0-5269 GCA_043779385.1 Pseudobdellovibrionaceae bacterium | reverse complement strand
CGCTCTCCAAAAAGTTGTGGCGCCGCTTTGAGCAAGTTGTAGATTTGAAGAGTCGCCTTTGGCTCCATTGCCAGACCAATTGTAAACCGTTACTGGTTGCTTCAATTTAAAAATTTGCTTTTGAAAGATCTCTACTAAAGGGCTTATGTTAACCCCTTCGAACATGGCCGCTGATTTCGGGCTGGCAAAAGAAAGCTGCGAGCCAATGAGAATCGAACATATCGATATTAAAATAGCATGAGTCATTTTGAAATCTCCGTTAAAAAATTGAAACCAAATATTTTGAGTTAATCGTGAGCGAGGGTACACCCACCAAATTCTGATTATCACAGGTTAAAAACTGAGTTTTTAAATTATAATCGAAAGAGTCACAGCGTGTTCGCTGATGAATCTCGCCCCTAGGGCTGGATATTTCTAGAAGGACTGAGCCTGCCGCCAGAGAATCATTTGTCTTAGATACAAAGGCCAGATCACCACTTGCTTTAAAGCACCCTTTTTCTGAGCACTGCTGAATACTGAAATTTTTTAAGTGCGAAGACTTTAAGGGTGCGGCTGCGGCTGCGGCTGCGGCAGATAAGCTTATGCATAGGAAAAAAAAGATGACCTGTTTCATGGACGGGCACACTTTGGGCGGGACGTGATAAGGACCGCGTTGGCATCGCCTTTAGGTAGCATTCCTCCAAGTGTGGGAGCCCTTACAGATTCTAAATTCCCACAAGCATCAAATTTAAAGGGGCCTATGCTTTGAAGCTGGGTCACCGGATGATCAAAGAGTGCGGCGATATTAACGTTAGACTGTAAGGGCTCTGCGCCCTGCCCACTTCTAATCTGTGTAGGCCCGCCAGTGAGTAGGGCTTCATATTGCGACAGATAGGGGTTGAACATGGAATAAACACAGAGGCCACGGTTGGCATACATACCAATCCGATTTCTAGCATTGTTTTAACCTCCGACACAAAGCTCGTCTTGTCGATCGAGCGCCCAGCGAAGTTCACCGATTGTATCTAAGCCAAGGGTTCCAAATTCACCACTGTAGGGTTTAAGTCTAGCCCGTCCAAGCATTGATTCCTTCATAAAATGATCATAAATATCCTGAGTTGAAATGCCTTTTTGCACCTGCTCCCAGTGATTAAAACTTATCATCCCTGAAAGATCATACGTATTTAACATCAGTAAATATTGCTGCACAGAAGAAGCTAAAGTCTGAAAAATCTTAAAATCGGCTCGATTCAATGTGACTTCAAAACGAGTGCGGTTGGGAGGACAGATCAAATCGTATTCATAGGCGTCGGTAATTTTGATTTCGCAGCCATCCACAAATCTTTGTTCCATATCATTAACTAATAAAGGAAATGCCTTGATGGTTAGCTCTTCATCTTTGCGATTTTTTAGAAACAATCGGAATTCGTTCAGTGCTACATAAGATTTGTCGATATGGGTTTGGAGTGCGGCCTCTGTGCCTATATCTTTCGGTGCGTCTAAATACATTAATTTTTGCCACGGTAAAACTTCGCCATTTTTATTTCGAAGAACTAATTTTTCATAACTCTGTAAGGCCGCGGGATCTTTTTGTGCCAAGGGCTCAACTCTTTTGACAAGGCCTTTTTGCAAGATTAAGATTTTTAAAAAATTGTGAATAAACTGTGCCCTTAAATTCTGCGGATCGTTTTTTAAGGCTAAGGCAGCTACGTCATAAGCGGGCTCAATGCCATTTTCAGCAAGTAAAGTTTCAGCGTGATGCGATAACTCTTCCGCTTTTTCCTGCGGGGTAAGATTCGGATTCGCATTCGTGCTTGCGGCTGAGAGGTGAAGCGTTTCCGTTTCAGGCTCATCAAATTTTGAGCAGCTCGAAAGGCTGATCGCGAGTGTTAGTCCCAGGAGTATTTTACTTCTAAATTTCATTATCAGTTCCTTGTCTTAGTCCATGTCCTATTACTGCCGAATATATACGTCACTACATCCAAAAAAGTTTTTCTTTATCCAACTGTCGATGTCTTTGTAAGTTTCTTTTCCTTCAAGATCTTTCCATAGAACTGGATAAGACGTGCCGGTGTACCTAATATCCTTAAAGAGGTCCTCTGATGAAATTCGGGTTGGATAATCAGGACGAGGCGGAAGAACTGGAGGAATTTCTAAGCACTGCGGATGATTATAATCGGTGATCCCCATTGGGCAGATTATAATTTTATTACTATTCCCTGTCTTATAGTTCCAGGTCGGATTGTCACGGACGAAGTGATAACCTGGATAATCTGAGAAAACATAAGGGAGCGTTGAAGACCCAAAAAAGTAATCAATAACGTATCGAAAATCATACATATCGTGCGTATATTTATAAAAGAGGGATTGAATTTTAATTCGCTCTTCGACTTCATCTGTGGTTGAGGCATTAAAAACACGCACAAGCTCTGGCTGAATCCACCGGTCACTTGTAATGACAAAGGCACTTTTCCAATCTTCGTTTTCGCGAAGATAAAGTCCGCCATCCAGTGCGGGAATAAGGCCTACTCCTTTCGACTCATGAGCGCAAGCGCTGAAGTTGGAGGTCTCATAATTGTAAACTAAGGCATCGATCTGTAAAAGCTGATCGAAAATAATTTTTAAATTTCTCGTGCAGGTTGGTGACTCGCTAAACTCTGGTCCAAAAAAAATGCCTGGTTCCAGAGGCGATCCCAGTTTTTTTGACGAACATTTTAAAGCCTCCAAAATTTTTATATTCTCGTCGGATAAAGTGATCCGCTTATCCAACGGCAAATTGGCCTCGATAAAGCGAAAACCGGCTGGAAGTTTCATTCGAATAAGATTCCAAGAGTCCTTCCCGCCATAGGCCCGGGTGATTAACGGATCAACGGCAGCGTATAAGCCTAAGCCGTAATTATTTGACGTTGAGCTGACAGCGCGATTTTTCCAGTAACCCTGTGCCGCACGCCGAACATGCGCTAATGAAGTGAGATTGCTAGACAGGCTTGGTTGCGATTCATTGCTAGATTTTTCTGACCAACTGTAAACAAAAATGGATCGGTCCAAGGTTTTCACATAGGTTTGAAAGAATTTATAAAGCGGCGTTATATCGACGCCGTTCACTTTCATCGGTTGGGCAGTCTGTGCAAAAGAATTCGAATTTATGAGAACTGTAGTGGCAAGCACAAGCCCCAAGATTATTTTATTTTTGAATGTCATTCACAGCCCCTTGTCTTGAGTCCGGCAAAACTTTCAAGACATTGCAGCCTTGTCCATTTTTAGGATTGGCTGCGCAGTATTCGGCATAAGCAACGGCTTGTTTAAGTCCACGGCCTATTTCGCGAGTCCAACTCTTTTCCGATTGATAAAGATCTTCATCCATATCTTTTAGTAACGGGGCCGGTAGGCCTAAACTTTTTAGGATATAATCCATCACATATCGACTAAAGCGACCGTTTCCATCTCCATAAGGATGAATCGCGATCAGCCATCGTTGCGCTCTGGCAGCAACCAGTAAGGGATCCGTAGCAGGATCTTTTTTATTTATCGCTTGAAGGGAATCATTGACGAACTTTAGCCAAAGATTTAATTGGTGTTCAAGCTCAAGCGGTGATGAATAGAGGATATACCCACACTGCCTTTCGACTCCGTCCGCATCCTTGTAAAATAAATCTACAGAAATTTCTGGCCAGTCGCTGAAGTAAAAATTGCTTGCGCTAACATACTTTTTATAAAATTCTTCGGTTCTATCTTCCAAACACTGCGTCGGATGCCAACTGATTAAAGAATGGCTGGTGTCCATGATACTACCGAACAGATTTTGATATTCGACCGATCTTAAGCCTAAAGCTTGCTCACGCGTCAGGCCATGGGCACGACCTAGAACTCTTCCGACCTCGCCATGTTTACGAAAAGTCTTTAATTCCGGTGGTAAATTTCGGGGATCAGTGGACATGGAGGCTGCGTGAACATGGTGGAGCCAATTAAAACTTAAAGGTGCTATCTGCGCTTGTAAAAAATTTTTCCGAGCGGCCTTATCCACGATTTTTGCGCCATTGTCCCAAGCCTGCCAAGTTTCGGGGGCTGGTTTATAGATAAACCATGGCAAATAATTTTTTTCAGCGGCTTCCCTGTTCCAGGTAGGTCCGTTGATAAAGCGGGGAGAGTGCAATCCAGAAACTCTTTCCGCAGGAACTAAGCCCGCAGATTCCATGCTGTCTAAGGCTGTATGATACCGATCATACATCGAGCAAAGGTCCCCCTGGCCAAGACTCTGTGTCGTCAGGGAACTTATCTGATCAGGACATGCCAAGGCCACTGACCCAAGTAAGGAAGCCGAAAAGGTGATGAAATATAAAAGCACACGGTTTGCCATAGATTGACCTCAGCCTCGATTTATCAAGAACCATGCCCGTGAGGCTGGTGATATGATTCAGTCAAAAGCGGTTGTGTTGATTAAAGGTTAGTCAGGGGACTGTTTGCGGCTTTTCTAGATATCGAATTGAATCAGGATAAAAGACGACGAAATGAGGCGAAGAATGTCGATATCGGAACGATTTGGGTGTGATAACTAGCAGCACCGAAGTCTAGTTCTGAAGTCGAAAAGATCTCGGTGAATCACGTTAGAAGCACTTTCGGGTTATTGGTTTTTTACTACGAAATCAAGAACTTGAAAGGATGCCAATATGACCACCGAGATGCGAAGAATTTACCTTGAAACAATCCGCGCACGCTACCGAAAAAGCACCAAGAAAGAAAAAAGTAAAATCTTAGACGAGTTCTGTATCGTCTGTGGTTACGAGCGTAAGTACGCGATCAGAATCTTGTGGGGTCACGTTGAACCGAGGTCCCAAAGGCCTGGGCCGAAGCGAACCTACAGCCACAAGGTGATCCCGCATTTAATTTATTTTTGGGTGGCGATGAATAAATGCTGTTCAAAAAAGATGAAGGCGGCGCTGCCACTGTGGATGCCTTTTTACCGAGAGGCGATGGATCCGGAGGCGAAGCAATTACTTTTAAAAATGAGTTCGGCTACGATCGACCGCAGGCTTAAAGAGTATCGGGATCGCGCGGATCAACTTGGCGGAATCTCGGCAACAAAGAGTTCGTGGGTTAAGAGTAAGATCCCGATCAAGTTACTGGATCACAAGATTTTAGCACCCGGCTTTATGGAATCCGACACGGTTGCGCACTGTGGGAATAGTTTATCGGGAGAATTTGTGAATACGCTTACGGTGACGGATTTGTTTTCTGGTTGGACGGAAAACCGGGCGATGTTAACAAAGACTTCGGATCAAATTGTGAAGCA
>JAYWEU010000114.1:0-13905 GCA_043779385.1 Pseudobdellovibrionaceae bacterium | reverse complement strand
AATGCTCGGACTCAAAAAGCAGGCGATGATATCATTCCAATCATCATCACTGTTTATCAAGATCGTTCGTTCACGTTCATCACCAAGACGCCACCGGTTGCATCTCTTTTGAAAAAGGCAGTTAAGATCGAATCAGGATCTAAAATGCCTCAGAAGGATAAAGTCGGAAAAGTGAAAACGGCGGACATTCGAAAAATCGCCGAACAAAAACTGCCTGATCTCAACTGCATGAAAGTTGAATCAGCGATGTCTCAAGTGATTGGCACCGCCAAGAGCATGGGACTAGAAGTTCAGGAATAGGTGGTGATGTATGTCAGGTAAAAAATTCGAAGCCGTTGCTAAAAACGTCAATCCAACAAAAAAATACACTGTTGAAGAAGCTTTCAAATTAGTGGTGGCTTCAGCTCCCGCTAAATTTGACGAAACCATCGAAGTGGCTGTGCGTTTGGGTGTTGATCCTAAGCAATCAGACCAACAAGTTCGTGGTGCGATTGCGCTTCCTCATGGTCTTGGAAAAAATGTTCGCGTTGTTGTGTTCGCAAAAGGTCCTAAAGAAGCTGAAGCTAAAAATGCCGGCGCTGACTTTGTGGGCGCGGATGACCTCGTGGCAAAAATCCAAGGCGGCTGGCTTGATTTCGACAAGTGTATTGCAACGCCAGATATGATGGCGACTGTTTCTAAAGTGGCAAAAGTATTGGGACCTCGTGGTCTGATGCCAAATCCAAAAGTTGGAACCGTCACTATGAATGTGGGCGATGCTGTGACTGCCGAGAAAAAAGGAAAGCTTGATTACCGAGTTGATAAAGCGGGGATTGTCCACGCTGGCATCGGTAAAAAATCAATGGGCGATGCTAAATTAAAGGATAATTTTAATTCTTTAATGGGCTCGATCCTGAAAGCGAAACCTTCAGCTTCTAAAGGTATTTACGTTCGAACAATTTCTGTGGCATCGACTATGGGCCCTGGAATTAAGATCGATACCAGCCAAGCGCAAGGAAATGCAGACGATATTTAATTAATATTTTAACCATTGCGATCAGAGACAGTAGGTCTTCTTTTGTGAATGTAATCCCTCCTTTGTGAGGGGCCTACCGAGAAAGTAAGGGGTTTATTCCAAACCTCCGTCTAAAGCCTGAACGTATGGAATAGCTGGGGCTGGCGCAAGCCAGCCCCAAGAAAACGAAAGGAGGTTGCCTATGATGACTCGTGAGCGAAAAGAGCAAGAAGTTAAACACCTTGTAGATAAATTCGCCAAGGTTAAGGCGGCCTTTATCGTCGACTTCAAAGGGATGAAGGTGGATCAGGTCACTGATTTACGTAAAAAACTTCACCCCGTTGAGTGCGAGATGAAGGTTGTTCGTAACACTCTTGCTAAACGAGCGCTGAAGGATTACCCAGATGTTGATAAAGCTTTATCTTCGTCATTTAAGGGTACCAATGCGATCGTGTTTGCCTACGGTGATGTCAGTGCCGCCGCCAAAGCCCTAGCTGCTTACTCGAAAGACGTTGAAGTTTTTCAGTTGAAGACTGGTGTGATGGATGGCCAAGCATTAGATGAGAACAAAATTAAGTTCTTATCAACATTGCCAGGTAAAGATCAGCTGCGAGCGCAATTGTTGGGTGTTTTATTGGCTCCAGGATCAAAACTGGCCAGAACACTGAACGAAGTGCCATCAATTATGGCGCGTGTGCTGCAAGCTAAAGTTGATAAAGGGGCTTAAAGGGCTCCCTTGCGAATGGTTCGCAGGCAGAGTGTGAATGTTAACAAACAAATTTATTTACTAATTCCTTTTGGAGGATTTTAAAATGGCTCTTACAAACGAACAAATCGTTACAGAATTATCAGGCAAAACAGTTCTCGAGATCGCTGATCTTGTGAAAATGTTAGAAGACAAATGGGGTGTTTCTGCAGCGGCTCCTGTCGCTATGGCTGCAGCTGGCGGCGCAGCAGCGGCTCCAGTTGAAGAAAAAACAGCTTTTGACGTCGTTTTGATGGAAGCTGGCGCTAACAAAATCAACGTGATCAAAGAAGTTCGTGCGATCACTGGTTTAGGCCTTGCTGAAGCAAAAACACTTGTTGAAGCTGGCGGCAAGACAGTTAAAGAAGGCGCTTCTAAAGAAGACGCTGAAAAGTTCAAAAAACAGCTTGAAGCAGCTGGTGCCAAAGTTGTCGTTAAGTAATTAATAAAACTAATATTTTTAGTTGAAGGTAGCTCCTTTTGGGGCTATCTTCGTTTTTACGCAAAAAATTGAAGCGGAATAAGACACACTGTGGGCCTTGATCTTTCCCCCCGAAGCGAAATTTCCACCAATCTGTTTAAGGACAGAAAAGTGACTAGCAAGGAAACTGTGAAAACAGAATCCTCTAACATAAGAATTCAACGGGAGAGTTAATGGATAAGACGCCAGTCACGGCCTCTAATTTACGCATTCGTAAATCCTTCGCGAAAAACAAACAAGTCATCGACATTCCAAATCTGATTGAATTGCAGAAGTCTTCTTACGAAGCGTTCTTGCAAAAAGATGTCGATGCTGATCGCCGCGGGATTGCTGGGTTGAACGGAGTTTTTAAATCCGTATTTCCAATCAGCGATTTTAACAACACAGCTAGCCTCGAATTTGTTAGCTACCAGCTTGAGGCGCCTAAATACGATGTCGACGAATGTCGTCAGCGTGGGATGACCTTCGCATCGCCGATCAAGGTGACCTTGCGTTTGATCGTGTTCGATGTTGATGAAGAAACAGAAGCCCGATCTATTCGGGACGTTAAAGAACAAGAAGTCTACTTGGGTGAAATCCCTCTGATGACAGCGAATGGTTCCTTTATCATCAATGGAACTGAGCGCGTTGTCGTTTCTCAGTTGCACAGATCTCCGGGTGTCTTTTTTGATCACGATGGTGGCAAAAACAATGCTTCTGGAAAATTAATTTATTCAGCCCGTGTTATTCCTTACCGTGGATCATGGTTGGATTGTGAATTTGATCAAAAAGATCTGATTCACGTCCGTATCGACAGAAAAAGAAAATTCCCTGTGACCGTGTTGTTGAAATCTTTAGGTTACAACACAGAACAATTACTAGCTTATTTCTATGACACTGACGAAGTTTACTCAAAAGGTGGAAAGCTATTTAGAAAGCTTGATATCGAGCGAATGTCAGGTCAACGAGCGATGGCTGATATCGCAGATCCTAAAACAGGCGAAGTGCTTGTTAAAGCAGGCCGACGTATCACTCGCGCCGTTGTTAAAAAAATTAAAGATATCAACTTAAGCGAAGTTGAAGTTTCTGCTGAAGATCTTGAAGGCAAGATTTTAGCTCGTCCGTTGATCGATGAATCAACTGGTGAAATTTTATCAGATGCCAGTGCTGAGCTGAGCGGACCATTGATCAAAAAAGCCATGTCATTAGGAATCGATCGATTCTTTATGATTTTCTTTGATGGTATGTCAGTTGGGCCTTACCTGCGAAATACTTTGCTAGTCGATAAAGTAAATAACAAAGACGAAGCTTTGCTTGAGATTTACAAGCGTCAACGTCCTGGTGAGCCTCCAACGGTGGATGCTGCAACAAACTATTTTAATAAATTATTCTTTGATCCTGAAACTTATGACCTTTCTGAAGTGGGTCGTATTAAGATCAATCACAAGTTTGGAATTTCAATGGAGGATTGCCCTCCATCTCATCGCACGTTGACTGAGAAAGACATTCTTTCAACAGTGAAAATGTTGATCGATTTGAAAAACGGTCGCGGTGTTGTTGATGATATCGATCACTTGGGCAACCGACGTGTTCGATCGGTGGGTGAGCTTCTAGAAAATCAATACCGTATCGGTTTGGTTCGTATGGAGCGAGCAATTCGTGAACGTATGTCATTGCAAGACGTCGACACAATGATGCCTCACGATCTGGTGAATGCAAAACCAGTGAACGCGGTTGTTAAAGAATTCTTCGGATCTTCTCAGCTTTCTCAGTTTATGGATCAAACAAATCCGCTTTCAGAGATCACTCACAAACGTCGTTTGTCAGCTCTTGGGCCCGGTGGTTTGACTCGTGATCGTGCGGGTTTTGAAGTTCGTGACGTACATCCGACGCATTATGGTCGAATTTGCCCGATCGAAACTCCAGAGGGACCAAACATTGGTTTGATTGCTTCTTTGGCGACATATGCTCGAATCAACAACTATGGATTCATCGAGACTCCGTACCGTAAAGTTGATAACAGCCAAATTTCGACTGAAATCACTTATATGTCAGCTTTGGAAGAAGCTGGACATCTGATTGCGCAAGCAACTCGTGATGACAGTGGAAAAAATCAATTAACCGCTGACAACATGACGATCCGTCGTGATGGGGAATATGAAATCGTCGACAAAGAAAAAGTTTCTTTGATGGACGTTTCTCCGTCGCAGCTGGTTTCCATTGCCGCTTCGTTAATTCCATTCCTTGAGCATGATGATGCCAACCGAGCCTTGATGGGTTCGAACATGCAACGTCAAGCCGTGCCATTACTTCGTTCGCGCTCTCCACTTGTTGGAACTGGCGTTGAGCGTTTGGTCGCTCGTGATTCTGGAACTTCAGTCGTTGCATTGAATGATGGTATCGTTGAAGAAGTTGATGCGTCTCGGGTCGTTATCCGTCGATTTGCCAAAGGTGGCGAGCTGGGTGCGAACGTTGATATCTACAACTTAACGAAGTATCAGCGAACGAATCAAAATACTTGTTTCAATCAAAAACCAATCGTTAAAGTGGGCGATAAAGTTGTGAAAAGCGACATTATTGCTGATGGACCTTCAACTGAGTTGGGTGAGTTAGCATTAGGGCAAAATATCCTGGTCGCGTTCACTCCTTGGATGGGTTACAACTTTGAGGATTCAATCCTTATTTCTGAGCGTCTTTTAAAAGAAGACGTTTACACTTCGATCCACATTGAAGAGTTCGAGTGCGTCGCTCGCGATACCAAACTTGGTAAAGAAGAGATTTCGCGCGATATCGCCAATGTTGGTGAAGAAGCCCTTAAAGATCTTGATAGCTCCGGTATCATCCGTATCGGTGCGGAAGTAAAACCTGGTTATATCTTAGTTGGTAAAGTGACTCCTAAAGGTGAAACTCAACTTTCTCCTGAGGAAAAACTTTTACGCGCGATCTTTGGTGAAAAAGCCGGCGACGTTCGTGATACCTCACTTCGAGTTCCATCAGGCGTTTACGGAACTGTGATCGATGCTCAAGTATACTCTCGTGAAGGGGCTGATCGTGATGAGCGATTGGCTGCTATCATCGAAGAGAAAAAACGCAAACTTGAAAAAGATTTAGCAGTTGAGCAAAACGTTATTCGTAATAATTCAATCAGTAAATTGCGTGACATCTTAATTGGTAAAAAAACCACAGGTGTCTTGTTGAACGAAGACGGAAGTCAGAAGCTTCTCAATAAAGGCCAAGAGATCACTCAAGCTGATATCGAAACAATTCCTTTCGAATTATTAAGTTATATTCCTTTAGAAGAAGACCTCGAGTTCCAAGTCACAAAAGTGATCGACGGCGCTCGTAACCAGTTGGATGCCGTAAGAATGGTATTTAATGAAAAAATTGATCGTTTACGCAAAGGGGATGAACTTCCTCCGGGCGTGATCAAGATGGTGAAGGTTTATGTCGCTATCAAACGTAAGCTGCAAGTCGGTGATAAGTTTGCCGGACGCCATGGTAATAAAGGGGTTGTCTCTAAAGTCTTACCTGCTGAAGATATGCCGTACTTAGCTGACGGATCGCCTGTAGATATGGTGTTAAATCCATTGGGCGTTCCATCTCGTATGAACATCGGGCAAATCCTGGAAGTTCATTTAGGTTGGGCTGCGCATAACTTAGGTAAACAATTATCCTCACACTTAGAAAAATGGAATGCAGAAGAAGCTCGTAAAGATTTGAAACATGTTTTCAATGATTCCGAAATCTCTGCAAAAGTTGATAAAGCCGATGAAGCTTCTTTGAAGCAAATGTTGACGGCCGTGAAGCGTGGTATCCACGTTGGCACGCCAGTTTTTGATGGCGCTCGCGAGAGTGACGTGAAGGAACTTTTAGTTAAAGCCAACGTTCCCACATCAGGTCAGTCGATCTTATTTGACGGACGAACCGGCGAGCCGTTTACAAATCCTGTGACGGTCGGCGTGATGTACATGCTGAAACTTCATCATCTCGTCGAAGAAAAGATTCATGCTCGGTCCATTGGGCCTTATTCACTCGTTTCTCAGCAGCCTCTGGGCGGTAAAGCACAGTTCGGTGGTCAGCGCTTAGGAGAGATGGAAGTTTGGGCGATCGAGGCCTACGGTGCTGCTTATTCATTGCAAGAATTCTTAACTGTTAAGTCAGATGACGTCGCAGGAAGAACTCGCATGTATGAAAGTATCGTGAAGGGTGAAAATATCCTTGAACCAGGATTACCAGAGTCCTTTAACGTTCTCGTGAAAGAGCTTCAGTCATTAGCTCTGAACGTGGAATTGATGGAATCTGATATCTTGCGAGATACGATTGACGAAGATGGCAATATTGAAGAGCCAGCTTCGACCAACGGCAGTGCGCTTCCAACGGAGCAGCACTAAGGATAGAGGCCGCCACTGGAAGAGAAATTCCGGTGGCTTTGGAGTTAATTAAACAACACACAGGGGTGAGCCTTGAGAGACTTGTTAAATTTTTTCGATAAACCTAAAGATCCACTTTCGTTTGATGCCGTTCGCGTTTCTTTGGCTTCGCCAGAGATGATTCGTGAATGGTCGCACGGCGAAGTGAAAAAGCCTGAAACCATCAACTACCGAACTTTTAAACCAGAGCGAGATGGCTTGTTCTGCGCAAAAATTTTCGGACCAATTAAAGACTATGAATGTTTGTGCGGTAAGTACAAACGGATGAAATATCGCGGAGTGATCTGCGAAAAGTGTGGCGTTGAAGTCACGCAAACTAAAGTGCGACGTGATCGATTAGGTCATATCGAGTTAGCAACTCCTGTTGCTCACATTTGGTTTTTGCGATCTTTACCAAGCCGTATCGGTAACCTGTTGAATCTTTCTCTGAAAGATGTCGAAAAGGTTCTTTACTGTGAAGCTTATGTTGTCACTGACCCTATGGAGACCAAGTTAGAAGAAGGCCAAGTTCTTTCTGAAGAAGCTTATCAAGCGGCTTTGAATGAATACGGTCCTAACTTTAAAGCCGGCATGGGCGGTGAAGCCGTTCGTGAAATGCTTCGCAAAATTGATCCTGAGTACTTATCTCGAAAACTTCGCCTCGAAGTTAAAGAGACTAAGTCTGAAGCTCAGATCAAGAAATTAGCGAAGCGTTTAAAAGTGGTCGAAGCTTTTAAAAACTCAATCAATAAAACTGAATGGATGATGCTTGAAGCGCTTCCAGTTCTTCCTCCTGATTTACGTCCCTTAGTTCCTTTGGATGGCGGTCGTTTTGCGACTTCAGATCTGAATGATCTTTACCGACGTGTGATCAACAGGAATAACCGTTTAAAGCGTCTGCAAGAGTTGAATGCGCCAGACATCATCATTCGAAATGAAAAACGAATGTTGCAAGAAGCCGTTGATGCTTTATTAGATAACGGTCGTCGCGGTAAAACTTTTACTGGACCTAATAAACGTCCACTTCGCTCATTGAGCGATATGTTAAAAGGTAAGCAAGGGCGATTCCGTCAAAATTTACTTGGTAAACGGGTTGATTACTCGGGTCGTTCGGTCATTACCGTTGGTCCTACTTTGAAACTTCACCAGTGCGGTCTTCCTAAGAAGATGGCTTTGGAGCTTTTTAAACCTTTCGTTTACAACAAGCTGGAAGAAAAAGGTTTTGCGACAACAATTAAGCAAGCCAAAAAATTAGTTGATCAAGAGACTGTTGAAGTTTGGGATATTTTATCTGACGTCGTGAAAGAGCATCCGGTTTTATTAAACCGTGCGCCGACTCTTCACAGACTTGGTATCCAAGCTTTCGAACCGGTTCTTCATGAAGGAAAAGCGATCCAGTTGCATCCTCTCGTTTGTACGGCGTTCAATGCCGATTTCGACGGAGATCAAATGGCCGTTCACGTTCCTTTATCGATCGAAGCGCAGGTGGAAGCTCGCGTTTTAATGATGTCGACAAATAATATTCTTTCTCCAGCCAATGGAAAGCCGATCATCAATCCATCTCAAGATATCGTCTTGGGTTTGTATTGGATGACTCGTATCCGTCCTGGCGCAAAGGGCACAGGTCGTATTTTTGCAAGTGTTCAAGAAGCTCAATACGCCTATGAAATGGGTTTTGTTGATATTCAAGCCGCTTGTAAGGTGCGTATCAATGGTAAACTGCAAGACACTTCTGTCGGACGCGCGATTTTCACATCGGCAGTTCCTCGCGAAGTTCCTTTTAGCGAAACTAATATCGTCATGAATAAAAAATCAATCGCTGGCCTGATCGATAAGACGTTCCGTCTTGCCGGTGCCAAGTCGACTTGTATTTTAGCTGATAAAATCATGGAGCTTGGATTTAAATACTCAACGGTCGCGGGTCTTTCGATCTGCGTCGATGATATGATCATTCCAGCGGCAAAAGTTGGCATGATTAAAGACGCTGAAAAGCAAGTTCAAGAAATCCAGCAACAGTACGACGAAGGTTTGATCACCGATGGTGAGCGATACAATAAAGTCGTGGATATCTGGGCGCAGACTTCTGATAAAGTGGCGCGCGAGATGATGAACCAAATTGAAAAGCAAAAGTTCATCGTTGATGGCAAAGAAATCATTGGCCCATCATTCAATCCAATCTACGTTATGGCTGACTCCGGAGCCCGGGGTTCATTCAATCAGTTGCGTCAGTTGGGCGGTATGCGTGGTCTGATGGCAAAACCATCTGGTGAAATCATTGAGACTCCGATCACGGCGAATTTCCGTGAAGGCTTAACTGTTCTTCAATATTTCATTTCGACCCATGGAGCTCGTAAAGGTCTTGCTGATACAGCGTTAAAAACAGCCAACTCTGGATACTTAACTCGTCGTTTAGTTGACGTGGCTCAAGACGTTGTTGTTAGCGAAACAGATTGCGGTACAAATGATGGTTTGGAAGTTTCAGCACTTTATGAAGGTGGCGAAATTATTCAACCGATTGGTGAAAGAATCTTGGGTCGTACTCCGATCACAGATATTATTGATCCAACGACAAACCAAGTGATTGTTCGTGCTCAGCAAGAAATCACAGAGACTCATATTAAGAAAATCGACGATGTTGGAGTCGATAAAGTTCAAATTCGTTCGGGTTTAACTTGTACGTCTACCCGTGGCGTTTGCGTTCGTTGTTACGGCCGTGATCTGTCTCGTGGGTCGACAGTGAACTTAGGTGAAACTGTCGGTATCATTGCCGCGCAGTCGATCGGTGAGCCTGGAACTCAATTAACAATGCGTACTTTCCACTTAGGTGGAGCAGCTTCTCGTTCGGTCGAGCAATCGGTTCATGCGTCTAGGTACGACGGAACTTTAAAATTAGAAAATGTTCACTTTGTTCCTAATCGCCAAGGTAAATTAACCGTTATGAATCGTAATGGTGATGCTAAGGTGATCGATGAAACAGGTCGCGAGCGCGAAAGCTTTAAATTAGTTTACGGTGCCATCTTAAATTTCAAAGAAGGCGACAAAGTACCTAAAGGTGCGACGGTTGCTGAGTGGGATCCGTACTCGAATCCAATTATCTCTGAAGTTTCTGGTAAGATCACTTACCACGAAATCGAAGAAGGTAAGACGATGCAAGAGCAGGTCGATGCCGTCACAGGTTTTGCGACAAAGGTCATCACAGAAAGTAAATCTTCTGAGATCAAACCAACTGTTCACGTCACAGGCCCCGATGGAAAAGTATTACTGTTACCAGGTCGTGAAATCCCAGCTCGTTATTTGATTCCTGTCGGCGCTCAGCTCCTTGTGACTGACGGACAAGAGGTTCATTCGGGTGAAGTCATTGCAAAAATGCACAGGGAAGCTTCTAAAACAAAAGATATCACTGGGGGTCTTCCTCGCGTGGCGGAATTGTTTGAAGCTCGTAAGCCAAAAGAAGCTGCCATCATTTCTGAAGTGGATGGTTATGTGACTTTCGGAAAAGACGTCAAAGGTAAACAACGAGTGATCGTGACTCCTGAAATTGGTGAGCAAAGAGAATATCTGATTCCAAAAGGGAAGCACGTTGCGGTTCGAGAGGGTGAATTCGTTCGGGCCGGTGAGGCCTTGATGGATGGCCCGACGAATCCGCATGATATCCTTGCGGTTCTTGGAGAGAAAGCCTTAGCGGCCTATCTTTCTAACGAGATCCAAGAGGTTTATCGTCTGCAAGGTGTGAATATCAATGATAAGCACATTGAAGTGATCGTTCGACAAATGCTACGTAAAGTAGAAGTTGTCGATGCTGGTGACAGCCGCTTTTTGGCTGGTGAACAAGCAGAAAAGTACGCTTTTGCTGAAGAGAACAAGCGCATCACGGCAGATGGTGGCCAACCAGCCACTTCGAAGCCATTGCTTCTTGGTATCACCAAAGTCAGCTTAAGCACCGACAGTTGGATCTCTGCGGCCTCTTTCCAAGAGACCACAAAAGTTCTGACAGAAGCTGCCATCAACTCAAGAACAGACCATTTGCGTGGTTTAAAGGAAAACATCATCATGGGTCGCTTGATTCCTGCGGGGACCGGCTTAACGTCGTACAAGCGTTGGAAAGTCGAACTTAAGGAAGATGAAGATACTACATTCACCGCTTTACCGGGTGCAGTGGCAGTTTCTCAGCAACCAGGCTAAAACAATCCGATTGGGATCCGTTAAAAGGTCCCAATTTTTTAATAACAAAATGTTGACCCTGGCGTTACGAAGAGCTAATTTCCTGCGACCAGTGTTTAGACGAGCATCCACAAGGGGTATGAAGTGCCAACAATCAATCAGCTCATTAAAAAAGAGCGTATTGTTCAAAAAAATCAGACTAAATCACCTGCATTGCAAGCATGTCCTCAAAGACGTGGCGTTTGCACTCGTGTTTATACAACAACTCCAAAGAAGCCGAATTCAGCTTTACGTAAAGTGGCTAAGGTTCGTCTTTCCAACGGATTCGAAGTGATCTCTTATATTCCTGGTATTGGTCATAACCTGCAAGAGCATAGCGTTGTCCTTATTCGAGGCGGCCGGGTTAAAGATCTTCCAGGTGTTCGTTATCACATTGTACGTGGTGTTCTTGACCTTCAAGGGGTTAATGGACGTCTTCGTAGCCGATCAAAATATGGAACTAAAAGACCTAAAAAATAGGTGAGGAAAATTTAATGTCTCGACGTAAACGTACATTTAAAAGAGAAGTGCTTCCAGATCCAGTTTTCAAAGACATCGTCGTTGCAAAACTGATCAACAAAATGATGGTTCGTGGCCAAAAAGGCACGGCACAAAAATTATTGTACGGAGCTCTTGAAGAACTCAAAGGCAAAGTTCCTAATGAGGAACCCATTGCTATTCTTAAAAAAGCTTTAGAAAATATGAAACCTTCCATCGAAGTTCGTTCTCGCCGAGTTGGCGGAGCCACTTATCAAGTTCCAGTTGATGTACGTCCGACACGACGTCTTTCTTTGGCTATGCGATGGATGGTTGAATACTCTCGCTCTCGTGGCGAAAAAGATTATGCCCGCAGGTTAGCTGGCGAAATCATGGACGCTTTCAACAATCGTGGCAATGCGATCAAGAAAAAAGAAGACGTTCATCGTATGGCTGAGGCGAATAAAGCATTCTCTCACTATAACTGGTAATTTTTGATTCATGTCTTACAAAGATCCAAAGATCATTGCGGATCTTAAGTTCACTCGAAATATCGGCGTCATGGCTCACATCGACGCCGGTAAAACGACAACCTCTGAACGAATTCTTTACTACACTGGAAAAAGTCACAAAATTGGCGAAGTTCACGATGGCGCAGCCACGATGGACTGGATGGCGCAAGAGCAAGAGCGTGGGATCACGATCACTTCTGCCGCGACCATGTGTTATTGGAAAGATCACAGAATCAATCTGATCGATACTCCCGGGCATGTAGATTTCACCATCGAAGTCGAACGTTCATTACGTGTGCTTGATGGAGCCGTCGCGGTATTTGACGGCGTCAATGGCGTTGAGCCTCAGTCAGAAACAGTCTGGCGACAGGCTGATAAATATAAAGTTCCCCGTATTTGTTTTATTAATAAAATGGACCGCGTCGGTGCTGATTTTGTCATGAGTGTGAACTCATTGAAAGAGCGTCTGCAAGCCAATCCAATTCCAATCCAAGTTCCTATCGGCCTTGAAGAAAATTTTAAAGGCATCGTCGATCTGATCGAAAATAAAGCCATGATGTGGGGCGCGCAAGGCCTGGGCGAAAATTTTGAAGTCGTCGATATCCCTGCCGATATGAAAGAAGAAATCGCTCGGTACCGAACTGAAGTGATCGAAAAAATTGTTGAGTTCGATGATGTGCTTTTTGAAAAATATTTAAATGGCGATGCTATTTCTCCGGCTGAATTAAAAGCGGCCCTCAGAAAAGGAACCTTAGCAATTAAAGCGTTTCCTGTTTTGTGTGGAGCTGCTTTTAAAAACAAAGGCGTACAGCCCTTGCTTGATGCCGTGATTGATTATTTGCCAGCGCCCAATGACGTCCCACCAATGATGGGCTTTCATCCAGACCGCCCCGATAAAGAAATTGTATGTCCGCTTGAATTTGATGTTCCAGCCGCTGCCCTAGCATTTAAAATTGCCAATGATCCTTTCTCTGGAACTTTAACTTACATCCGAGTTTACTCAGGGGAAGTGAAAGTCGGCGATCAGCTTTACAATCCTCGCACTCAGAAAAAAGAACGCATCCAGCGTCTGGTGAAAATGCATGCGAACTCGCGAGAAGAAATTCAATCTTTGAAGGCGGGTGATATTGGCGCAACGATCGGCTTAAAATTTACTGGCACTGGCGACACCCTTTGCGAAACGGCTCATCCAATCGTTCTGGAATCGATCACCTTCCCCGAGCCAGTGATTGCTGTGGCCATAGAAGCAAAATCTTCTGGTGAGCAGGAGAAGATGCTAGAGGGCTTAGCCAAGCTAGAAAAAGAAGATCCCTCTTGTCGCTTAAGAACCGATCCCGAAACTGGACAAATCCTTTTGGCCGGAATGGGCGAGCTGCATTTAGAAATTTTAGTGGACCGATTGCTGCGCGAACATAAAGTTCAAGCCAATGTCGGAAAGCCTCAGGTTTCATACCGTGAAACAATTTCATCAGCGGTGCAAGAAGACCACACCTACGAGCGAGAGGTCGCCAATGAAAAACATTTCGCGCGGGTGACTCTAAAGATTGAGCCCGTTCATCAAAAAGAAGGCATTCAATTCAATAGCCTAGTTCCTATCAGCAAAGAATTCACTCAGCCGTTTCTTAAGGCGGTCGAGGGAGGATTTCGTGAATCCGCGGAGGTTGGACCCGTGGCCAATTATTCTTTGATTGGAATTAAGGGCACTGTGCTGGCGATTGGAACTCAGCCTGACTCATCCAGCGAGATGGCATTTAAGGCCGCGACTTCTTTGGCTTTTCGGGATGCCGTGCGCAAAGCTAAGGTGGAGCTTTTAGAGCCCATTTTTAAACTTGAGATCACTTGCCCCGATGATTTTGTAGGCAATGTTGTTGGAGATTTAAACTCTCGCCGAGGTCGAATTCTTTCGATGAATATGAAGCCGGGTGGGGGGCAGATCATCCATGCTGAAGCGCCATTAGCAACCCTATTTGGTTACGCCACAGATATTCGAAGCCTGAGCCAGGGGCGCGCCACTTTTTTTATGGATTTCCTCGAGTACTCAGTTGTGCCGCCCAAGGTCAAAGCGGAGATTTTAAAACGCCTGGGCCGCTGATTTAAGAGCTAATTTT
>JAYWEU010000113.1:0-5294 GCA_043779385.1 Pseudobdellovibrionaceae bacterium | reverse complement strand
ATTCATGCGCTTTTATCAGAAAACCTTTTAGGTGATCCAAGCGCGTCAGGCCGAGTGAGAACGATCGCCGTTGGTATCGGCGGAACAACGTACATGCCACTCGAAAACCCGCACATTCTCAAAGAATGCTTCGATCTTTTCATTGAAAAACTCAACCTCATTGAAGATCAATTCGAACAATCTTTTTTCTCATTGATCCAACTGTCTTACATGCAGGCATTTGAGGACGTGAATAAACGAACCGCGCGACTTGTGGCGAACATTCCGCTCATCAAAAAAAACTTAAAGCCACTCTCGTTCACTGACGTGAATCAAGAAGCCTACATTAAAGCGCTTCTTGGGATTTATGAGAAGAACGATATCAGCCTTCTGCGGGATCTCTACGTTTGGGCCTACACGCGCTCGTCGCAGCGATATTCAGCAGTTCAACAAGCAATGGGAGAGCCCAACTTGTTGAAATTAAAATACCGTACCTTGATTCAGGAGATCATTCGTTCGATCATTCTTGAAAAAGTGGATGGCGCGCGGGTCGTTCATAAAATTCAAAATTTAATTGAAACAAAGAAACTTCCCGAAGCTGATCGCTCAGAGCTTTTCAAGATGATCGAAATTGAGATCATGAGTTTGCACGATGGCAACATCGCTAGATTCAAAATCCGCCCCAACGAATATCAAGCATGGAAGGAGTTGCAGTGATGGTAAAATCTACGCCGTCAGCACAAAATCAGTAAATTTGGAAGGCGTGATCAGCCAGGATGACTTACGGGAGATCACTGATCGCAAGGTGCAGACAAAAAGTTCTACTTTAGGGGCCTTCTGGCGCCGGATTAAGTCCGTTTTTACAGCTGGGTAGAAACTTAAATTCAACCGGCCCGTGGTCATTTTTGATGTAAAAATGACCACGTGATGGATAGAGTTGTTAAAGAATAAAATTTATGCCGCCAGTACAAACTCAGTAAATTTAGAAACTGGTGTTGCTGATTTTCTAGGACCTTGCTCTTTTAAATCTATAAGACCAAACTGGGCTAGTAACTTAACGTCTTGGTAAACATTTTTGAAATCACGCTCAACCATTCGTGCTAGCTCTTGGATAGACTTTGGCTTTTGTTGGCGGATGGCACTTAAAAGTTCTATTCTGGCACCTGTAATAACACGCCCAAAGGTTTCAAAATCTGGAAAACTAATGATGGTGTGTCCTGCAAATTTTTTTGTAGGCTTAGAAAAAGTAGAGAAAGCTCTGTTCATGGCCTTCTTAGAAGATTCGACAATCAGTACTGCTTTATTCGTCTTCATATATAAAATTCTCCTTAAATATAACCGATCTCTTTTTTCCCAATATGTAAATGAGGCCCTTTGGGTTTATGATTATCAAATCCAAACACAGTTTCACCGTTTTCAGAAAACCATGCATTGTATTTTACCCCTTCAGGATAGTCTTTGTCCTAAACAATGGACCAAGCTGTAATTTCAAAGGTCGCAAGTCTTTTGCTGTCCTTGTGCTTTAAAACCATTTTTTGATGTAAAATCTTAACCGCTTTCAAAAAGACCTCAATTGCATCTAATGGTATTTATGCCATTAGATGGCCCTTTTGTCCATTGCAAAAGTTTGATTTATTAAAAATTTTTTGAATATTTGATATCACCATGTTGTATGTCAGGAACTTGTTTATTTTTATATACTTACAAACGAACACAGAGCCTAAGAATTTTCTGTTACTATTGGGTCGTCGGTCGCAGAGTCCGATGGGCTGCGTTCCGCCTCCGAAACCTACTTCAGACAGCGGCTGGAATTGTCTTTAAAAAAATCCGCTTCGATATCGATTCGTTTTTCGACCATTTGATCATTGGCTAATTGAATTTTTAAAATAACATCTTTATGGCCTTTATCAAAATCAACTGTCGATTGCATCGTGGAAACACTTTGACCTTTAAGATCCACTTCATCAGCTAAAATATGCTGCACGCCCTGTTTTGAAAATAACGACGGCTTTTTTGCAAAGTAATTAACATTATAAATTCCTTTGCGCAGGTCCAGGCGAATAATACGGATATCTTTGCGATCCACAGACATAGCGACAGCTAACTCACACTTCAAACCGTTGTAAGTCGTGATTCCCACCGTGTCGATCAATGTATAGGTCGGTAGATCAGCTGGCTTTGCAGGGGCAACTGGTGTCGATTCCGCATGAGAAAACAGCGGTGTTAAAAATCCGATGATGATCACAATCTTGTTTAATTTATTCATTGCTGCTCCTTCCTCTTTCAAAAATTGTTAAGGCTCCGGATTTAAATGTATCTCGGTGATGACCTGATACATTGGTGTTGCTGCGGATGTC
Source organism: Pseudobdellovibrionaceae bacterium (assembly GCA_043779385.1). Classification (GTDB taxonomy): domain Bacteria; phylum Bdellovibrionota; class Bdellovibrionia; order Bdellovibrionales; family Bdellovibrionaceae; genus JAYWDA01. The sequence goes on along the minus strand of JAYWEU010000113.1, from coordinate 2,958 downwards.
GCCGCGGCTGTGACTGGATCTGCACCTGCCGCCGTTGTTATATGGTAACCTGTGATAATGGATCTTGAGTTACCGCCCCCGGAATTAATTAATGTTTGTTTGGTGAACGGTGCATTGAAGTTGTAGGTCGCATCTTGAACTGAATTATAAGCAGATGACAAACTGACACCGTCAAGATTACCCGTTGCCGTGGTTGAAACAGTTAAACCCGACGTCACAGAGTTACTTCCCACTGAATTCAATGTTGTGGTTTGATCAATCTTTGAATAAGTTACTGTCGCAAAATAACTAGATGTCGGCGTAATATTGCTCGCATAAGTCACGGCGATAGCGCAGGTTGTACAAGTGGCCGGCAAACTAGCTTCTTTCACATACCAGGTTTCCAATCGACGATATTTTGTTCCATCAGTGACCTCACGCTCTGTCGCCTGCGTCAGGGCAATACCATTGTAAGTTACAGCGGTGACATCGTGACTTCCGGTATATTGCGAGGCTAAAAAAATCACAAAAACACGGTTTGTTCCTGCCGCCAATGTCGGTGTGGCGCCGCCGCCCACGGCACTTTCTTGCCAAGATCCAACAATCGTCGGAAGTGGCGGCGACCAGCCTCCGCTGACACGCACAGGACTGACGTTGCCGGCAGAATCGTAGCCGCGGACCGAAGTGAAATAAGTGGCTCCACGGGTTAACGTCAATCCAGTAAATTGCTTAGTTAATACGTTACCCACATTTGTCCAACCAACCACGTCAAAGGCCCCCGCACCAGATCCAGTTGTACCAACCGCAACTTCGTAATGTGAGAACGAGCAAGCCTCTGTCGACGCAGCCCAAGTAGCCGTCGCAGATTTTGATGCCGTCATATCAGTTCCCAAACCAATAACACCCGGCTGGGTCGGTGCTGTCGCATCATATTTAAATGGCGCGAAGACAGCTAAAGTCGAAATATTCCCCGCATTATCAACAGCTCTGACCGCAGGATAATAGCTTGTACATTCAGTCAATGTCGCAAGACCCGTCATTGTCGTACTGACCGCGGTACCAACACTTGTCCATCCGCCAGCGCCGTTGCCACCCGCTGCACTTGTTGAAAGCCCTACTTCATATCTATTTAAGTCGGCAGATCCCGAGGCATTCCAGCTGAATGCTGGCGTCGAAGTTCCACCATAAGCTGCATTTGTCCAAGCCGAAGCAATCGTATTTGTCGTCGGAGCCGTTGGCGGCGTAGAATCGTAAATGTAACTTAGACTTAAATTCGTACAACCAGAAACGTTTCCGTAAGGATCTGAGATTTTACCCCAAAACTGTTTTGATCCATCTTGTGTTCCATTGGTTAGATAGGTCGTCGTCATCGAGAACGCTCCCGCTGCAATAACGGCGCTCATGACTTGTGTCGTGCATAAAGAATCAGAATAGGCGCGGGCCGTACTTCCGTCTTCACCGACAATACCCGAACCTAGAATAATCGGCGTATTATCATTAGACGTCGTTAAATTATTAGGTGAAGTTAAAGTCCATCCAGTCGGCGCAAGTGGCGCCGTTGAATCCAGTGCGTAAGTGACCGTATTAGTTCCACAACTTGTATTGCCATAACTGTCCGTGATTTTCGTATAAAAGTTATAAGTCGCATCCGTTAAGACCGAGCTTGTGACATCTAAAGTAACACCTGCTGAAGTGCTGCCACCTTTAGAATTCGTACAAGTAATATTGGCATGAAGCTGAACAGCTAATCCTGAAATTAAGCTGCTGATTCGAATCGTTGGAGTTGTATTATTGTTAGGACTTGAAGCCGGCGTCAGTAAGGCAGGGCTTGCCGCATTGACATAACCTTTTCCTGTTAAAGAACGAGGTGCCGTTTGCACGGCAACTCCGTCAGTATAACCAACATTCACGGTGCTAGGAAAAGTCGCGGTCGACGAGGGTGCAAATCGAACAATGATCGTACAAGTTCCCAATGAAGCTAAGCTTGCTCCGCAAGTTCCGCCTCCAGGATAAATTCCTGAAGCAAATGTATACGGCGCTGCTAAACCCGAACCTGACATCGACGTGGCCGTGACGCCACCTGAGTTTGTGATCGTAAATATTTTATCTTGCGAAAATCCATTTAATAAAATCGAGTAGTCATAGGTCACGCCATCAGAAATCGTTAAGACAGCTGGTGAAGAACCGACGCCACTGACATCACGAGGTGAAGTCTGGGTTGCAATTCCATCGTTATAACTGATCGTAATCGTTCCCGTGAATGGACCCGTAGCAACAGGACTAAAACTGACAACCATCGTACAGTTTGCAGAGATCGTTGTTCCGCAAGTTCCACCGGTGCCAGGATAACTTCCACCTTTAAAGTTAAACGGTGCTCCGACAACAGCGCTTGCGGCTGTCACAGTTGTCGCACCCGAATAAGTCACTGTGAATGTGAAGTCGATCGAAGAGCCCGCCGGTGTGCTTGGATAATTATAACTTGGACCATTTGAAATTGTCAGAAGACCCGGAGTAACTCCTGTGCCTTGAACATTTAATGAAGTGCTTTGCGCTGAAGCGCCATTAAAGTAAGAGATCGCAAAAGATCCTGAGTGCGCACCCAGGGCTGTCGGCGTATCGCGAACAACCACTGTACATGAGGCCGCACCCGCCAAAGTTCCAGTACAAGTTCCACCAGTTCCTGGGAATGATCCGCCTTTATATGTAAATGGTGCTGTCACTGCGCCGCCGGCCACCGTTGTTGCTGAAAATCCACCGGTATTATTGACTGTGAATGTGTGATCAACCGATCCATTCTGAGTGACGTTGCCATAATCATAAGGATTCGCGCCAGAAATTGATAACACCGCAGGTGCTGCGCCTGTTCCTTGCACTCCGCGAGTGGCCGTCTGAGCGGAGACACCATTTGTATAATTAAGCTGAATGGTCCCCGTAATTAAACCTGTTCCCGTCGGCGAATAGGTGACAACGATCGTACAG